>JABJOR010000437.1 GCA_018664265.1 Rhodospirillales bacterium | reverse complement strand
CCTGAAAAAATTGCCAAGCCCATTGAGGAACATGCCCGCAAGGTTATAGAAAACCATGTAATCGATCAATTTGAAGTAAAAATTCCTGGAAAAAACGGCGATGAACGCATCATCTTAACGCGGCAATTTCCCATAGAGAATTCTGAACGCACCATTACTGCCCTGGGCGGCGTTATGCATGATGTAACGGAAATTCAACTTGCCGAAACGCGAATGCGTGACTCTTTTCTTCGATTATCCACTATTTTGGAGAGCACCCAGGAAGGGTTTATTACGATTGATAACAAAGGGATCATTGAAACCGTCAACCCGGCAGGTTGCCAAATATTTGGCTATGATGCGTCCGAGCTTCTGGGGCAGGATGTCTCAATATTGATGCAAAAAGACGAACAGAGCGCACACAAAGGCTATATTAAAAATTCAAAAACCCTGGAGCCAAAAATTATTCACAAGACACGCAATCTTACGGGCAAGAAGAAAGACGGCAACCTTTTCCCGCTGGAGCTTAATATTTCCCCCATGACCCTGTCCGGGGAAAAGAAAATTGTCGGATGCTTTAAAGATATTTCGGAAAGAAAAGCCTGGGAGAACGAACTTCTTCATAGCGATGAGCGCCTTAAACGCAGTCAGGCGTTTGCTAAAATTGGCACCTGGGACTGGACCATTGAAACCGGTGAATTATTCTGGTCCGAACAAATCGCTATTCTGTTTGGGTATGATAAAGGCGAGCTTGAAACCACGTTCGATAACTTTGTTGCAGCCCTTCATCCTGATGATCGAGAAGCTGTTCTTGGTGCTGTAAATGCCTGCGTCCACGACAATGCAGATTATGATATCGAACACCGGGTAATTTGGCCCGACGGCAGCGTCAGGTGGCTACATGAAAAAGGCGATGTCATTCGCAAGGGAGATGGATCACCCGATCGAATGCTGGGCGTGGTCAGCGATATAACGCAACAAAAGAACCTTGAGCAGGCACTTCATAGCGCCCGGGAAAATCTGGAACAACAGGTTGATGAAAGAACGCACGAACTCAAAGATGCTAAAGATGCTGCCCAGAGAGCCGATTACGCAAAATCCGAATTCCTGGCGAATATGAGTCATGAACTAAGGACGCCTCTGAATGGTATCCTTGGATTTTCCGAAATGATGAAAATCGAGACCTTCGGCCCTATTCAGAACGAGACATACAAAACCTATATAAATGATATTCACTATTCAGGTGGTTACCTGCTGAATATCATCAATGAAATTCTCGATCTTTCACGCATTGAATCCGGCGAAGCTGAAATGGAAATGGTCAATGTCCATATCAACGATATTTTTGATTTTAGCGTAAATGCCGTTACCCAGCAGGCAACGAAAGCTTCTGTCGAAATCAGTATTGATATTGAAGACGGGCTTCCCCCACTGCTGGCAGACAAAACCCGCCTGCAACAAATTATTATAAACCTGTTATCAAACGGCGTTAATTATAACCATGAGACAGGCGGTCTTGTAACGCTTCGCGCGAAGTCTCAATCGAATGGCGGGCTGGCAATTATTGTGGAAGATAACGGTATTGGCATCGATGAAGAGAATATTGACAGAGTTATGGGGCGTTTTGAAAAGGCTCATTCCAGTCATGCCCGAACCAGTACAGGCATAGGGCTTGGGTTACCTATTGTTCGACTTTTGTGTGAACGCCATAAAGCGAACTTTTCCCTGGAAAGTGAAGAAGGCAAAGGGACTGTTGCCATGGTTGCTTTTGCGAAAGATCAACTTGTAGCCCCTCAGGTACAATAATAGCCGATACAGAGCAATCACTCCGATTTCATTTAAACAGAAAAACACAAAAAGCGGTTGCCGTTGCGCCCTAATAACACTATTTTTGCGTGAAATAGGATATTTTACAGGAATGCCTGCATGATCATCGACAAGCGTATACTACTGGTCGTTACGGGTGGCATTGCCGCCTATAAGACACCGGAGCTGGTTCGACAGTTAACCAAGGCCGGAGCCCGCGTGCGCGTTATCCTGACCAAGGGCGGTGCGCAATTCGTTACCCCCATGACCCTTGAGGCCTTGACTCAAGACACTGTCTATCAGGACTTGTTCTCCCTCACGGATGAGAATTCCATGGGCCATATTGAATTATCACGGGACGCAGATCTAGTGATTGTGGCTCCCGCCACTGCCGACATCATGGCAAAAATGGCCGCCGGGATGGCAGATGATCTGGCAACCACGGCCCTGCTTGCCACCGACAAGCCAGTGATCATTGCCCCCGCCATGAATGTGCGGATGTGGGAGCACCCCGCAACCCGCGATAATCTGAAAACCCTGATATCACGTGATATTACCATCATCGGCCCAGACGAGGGTGACATGGCCTGTGGCGAATATGGCATGGGCCGAATGTCCGCACCTGAAGAAATTGTCGAAACCGCCGTACGTTTTTTCAGTGCCAGCGGACGATTAAGTGGCAAACGCGCCATTGTGACCAGCGGTCCAACCCATGAAGCTATTGATCCGGTGCGCTATATCGCCAACCATTCCTCCGGCAAGCAAGGCCATGCTATCGCCAGTGCATTGGCGGCGCAGGGTTGCGAAGTCACCCTGGTGTCCGGCCCGACAAACCAATCCAACCCGGCAGGCGTACATGTGGTGCCTGTGCGCACGGCACGTGAAATGCTTGCGGCCTGCGTTGCAAGTCTGCCAGCCGATATTGCGGTGTGCGCCGCCGCCGTGGCCGATTGGCGCGTTTCAGATGAAGCATCGCAAAAAATGAAAAAAGACGGTAAGAGCCTGGCCCCGCTGGAGCTATGCGAAAACCCAGATATTTTAAAGACGCTGGGTAATTCCGGCACACAACGCCCCGGTCTGTTGGTCGGGTTTGCGGCAGAAACAGAAAACATTATCGACAATGCTCGCGTCAAACTCAGCACCAAGAATTGCGACTGGGTGCTGGCCAATGATGTGTCCTCCGATGCCGGAACCTTTGGTGGCGAACACAATACCATCCATCTGGTTCAACAAGACGATGTGGAAGACTGGCCCCGCCTGACCAAGGACGCCGTCGCCGAAAAACTGGCAAGCCGGATCGCCGATACGCTTGAGGAAACGTCATGAGCGCCGTGAACGTTTCCATAAAGCGCTTGCCGGGCGGCGAAGGCCTGCCCCTGCCATCCTATGCCACAACAGATTCTGCCGGCATGGATTTGTTGGCAAGCGTAGAAAGCACGCAAACATTACAAGCTGGCGAGTACGCCATCATCCCAAGCGGCATCGCCATTGCCCTGCCGCAAGGATATGAAGCGCAAGTTCGTCCGCGTTCCGGGCTGGCTGCAAAACACGGAATCGGCGTGTTAAATTCCCCCGGCACCATTGATGCCGACTACCGCGGTGAAATCGGCGTGATCTTGATCAATCATGGCAAGCAACCCTTTGTGATCGAGCGCGGCATGCGCATCGCCCAAATGGTTATCGCGCCTTACAGCCGTTGTCAGTGGCAAGAAACAGACGCGCTGGAAGACAGCGTGCGGGGTGCTGGTGGATTTGGTTCAACCGGAACGTCCGGTGCGATTGGAACATCGACGACATGAACTATCGAGGTAAATAAACTTTGCTAAAACTGTCGAAAAAAATGCTCTACGCCATTGAGGCCGTACTTGATATAGCCTATCACGCCGGAACCGCGCCTGTGCAAAGCAGCGAGATTACCCGTCGGCAAGGCATTCCCAAACGCTATCTGGAACAAGCGCTGCAGCATCTCGTGCGCAGTGAGATTCTGATCGGTGTACGAGGGCCGCGCGGTGGTTATCGTTTGGCCCGTGAACGCAGACGCATTACCGTTGGCGAAATTGTGCAGATCATTGATGAGGTTGAAACCAGCGATGGCGGAAAGTCTGTCTTGCAATGTGACGAATCTGATTTGTGCAAAAAAGTTGTCCGGCCTTTGATGAGTAAGCTCCGTCAGGACATATTGTCTGAGCTTAATAAAACAACCATAGACGATCTTTGCGAAAACGCCCAAAAGGCAAGCATAGACAGCGAAGGTCGTGAAACCCTGGATTTCATAATTTAAACGTTTAAAAAATAGTGGAGAATAAACCATGTCTACACCAGCAGCCCCACGCGGAAAAATCTACGACAGCATTATCGACACCGTTGGTGGAACGCCGTTGATCAAACTTGATAAGCTGGCAAAGGACCAAAACTGTAAAGCGAACTTGCTGGGTAAGTGTGAGTTTTTTAACCCGCTGAATTCTGTAAAAGACCGTAT
>JABJOR010000436.1 GCA_018664265.1 Rhodospirillales bacterium | reverse complement strand
TTTGAAAAAGGTCTCAATATCATCAAAGAAAACGGTACATACGATAAAATCTACGCCAAGTATCTTGATTGAGGTTTATTGAATACTCATGCAATTCCTCCATTATCGTGCATAGCGTGCTTGAATGTTTAAATTTATAAACCGATCTCTTGCAGCCAAAATTTTAGCTGTATTTATCCCTCTGATTTTTTTGTCACAGTTGATCGTTTTTGGTTTTCACACTTGGACATTCTATTTCGATCAGAAAGCTGACTTGATCAACCGACTGAATGAAATTGCGTCATCCCAGGCAGAAGCGCTTGCGCCTGCCATTTGGGGATTTGATAATGAAGTAACGGAAAATTTGTTGGAGCAGGCTGAGAAAATGCCCTTCGTTGCCAGTGTTGTCATTGAATCACCGGACGGGGATATTCTCTTTAGTCGGGGGGATGTAAGCAACGTTCTTGATGATCCGCTGTTTCGCATCGAACGATCCATCATATTTGAACCGGACATACAGCCTCAAAATGTTGGCACCATTATCCTGACGGGACATGGTAAAATAATTCGTAAGGATCTGATCGGGAAAGCCAAAGACGATGCTCTGCTTTTGGTTGTTATGATGCTTGCATTGACCGCAGGAGCATTTTTGGCCACCCGTTATTTCATTGGGCGACCCCTGAAGCGTATCAAGCACTCCATAGATCTGGCTCAGTCAGGGAAAGAACGGACAAATGTTGAGTGGCAGAGCCAGGATGAGCTTGGCATCGTGGTGCAATCTTATAACGAGATGTTGGAACATGAGAGGAATTTAGCCGAAAAAATTCGAAAACATCACGATGAACTTGAGCAATTGGTGGAGGAGCGCACAAGCGAGCTTGTCATTGCTCGTGATGAGGCGGAATCCTCAACGCGCGCTAAATCTGAATTCTTGGCCAATATGAGCCACGAAATCAGAACTCCTATGAACGCGATAATCGGGCTTTCCAATCTGGCACTGGATACTGATATATCTCCAAAATTACGGGATTACCTTACCAAGATTGAAAGCTCGGGCAAGGCGCTGCTTGGCATAATTAATGATATTCTGGATTTTTCAAAAATAGAAGCCGGCAAACTGACTATGGAAGAAATTCCTTTTGATCTGCATCGCGGGGTGCTGGAAAACATGTCCAGTATCATTGGCATGAAAGCAGCCGAGAAAGGACTCGAATTAATTTTTGATTTTGATTCTGAGCTGCCATCTACTTTGGTTGGTGACCCATTACGGCTCGGCCAAATCCTGATTAACCTCGGCAATAATGCAATCAAGTTTACTGAAAAAGGCGAGATCAAGCTGGGCATTCAAGTGGAGGAGGCTGATGATAAGTCGATTTTACTCCGTCTCACTGTTACGGACACCGGCATCGGCATGACAGAGAAACAGGTCGCTAGCCTGTTCAAAGCATTCTCACAGGCAGACTCCTCTACCACCCGTCAGTACGGTGGCACCGGTCTTGGCCTGACCATATCCAAGAGTCTGGCAGTACTTATGGGTGGTAACATTGGTGTTAACAGCCAAGCAGGGAAAGGTTCTACTTTCTGGTTCACAGCACGATTTGGCATTGCCGCTGATAGTGAAGTCAGTAATCGTCGAGAATTAGATGCTGAAATGCAAGGTCTTAAGGTGCTTGTTGTAGATGACAATCCTACATCCCGGGTCATACTGTCTCGATACTTAGATGCCTTCGGCTTTGATGCCACGGATGCAGGCAGTGCTGCTGAAGCCATTAATATTCTGGAGGAAGCCCCAGAGGATACTCCATTCGATCTTGTTCTAATGGATTGGAAAATGCCAATAATGGATGGGCTGGAGGCAACCCGGCGCATTAAGGCAGACAAGGTTCTTTCCAAGGTTCCTGCTGTCATGATGGTGACGTCTTATGACCGTGAACAACTTCAAAAAGAAGCAAAGGGCGTGGAGCTGGATGGTGTTTTAATCAAACCGGTATCTCAATCATCATTGCTTGATGGTATCCTCGTTGCATTTGGCAAGGAGACTGTTCAAAGAGATAATAGAAAATCTGTCAGTTTGCCGCCTCATTGCCAAGGTGCCCGCATCTTGCTTGTTGAAGATAATGAAATCAATCAACAGGTCGCACGAGAAGTTTTGGAAAAAGCGGGATGTTATGTCACAGTTGCAGCAGATGGACGTCTGGGTGTAGACGCCGTACAGGAACGCCCAACCTATTACGATGGTGTTCTCATGGATATCCAGATGCCTGTATTGGATGGCTATGGTGCAACGCGTGAAATCAAGAATGACCCACGTTTTCAAGGTCTGCCAATTATTGCCATGACGGCCAATGCTTTTGCCAGTGATCGTGAAGCGGCGCTTGAAGCCGGTATGAAGGATCACGTGGCAAAACCCATTGAAGCCAAAACGTTGTTTGAGGTTATGGGAAAGTGGATTGAAGTTCCTGAAGAACGCCGTACGAGCTTTATCCCGATTGATACTGACAAAGGAGATCAAGACACGGACTTGCCGGATATTCCGGGTGTGGAAACGGACGAAGCACTGGAACGTCTGGGTGGCAACGTAAATATGTACGTGAAGTTGCTTATAGACTTTACGCGTGAACAGGGTGGTGCTGGTGTCGATGTCCGTAAGGCTTTACTGGCTGATGATAATGATCAGGCAAAACGCATAGCGCATACGATAAAAGGTGTATCAGCAAATCTTGGCATTACTGAAATGATTGTTGTCGCAGGCAATTTGGAAACCTGTGTGCCATTAGGTGATGCCGAAAAAACCGATGCCTGTCTTGCACAATTCTGCCGCACCCTTGATGAATGCGTGAAAGCAATTACCGTGGCACTGCCTGAACAACTTTCCGTATCAGAACTTCCCGTCAACGAAAAAAATGAAGATACCGTTGCCACTGATAATGAGGCAACAAGTCAACTTATTCTTGTTGCTGAGGACAATGTTACAAATCAGACAATCATCAAGCGCCAGCTTTCAATACTGGGTTATGACTGCGCTATTGCCAATGATGGTAAAGAAGCTCTCGCTATGTTGTCTGGAACATCCTACGCATTATTGCTCACGGACATAAACATGCCGGAGATGGATGGTCTGGAGTTAACGTCCAGTATACGTGACAAGGAACAGGGAAGCTCTGAAAGGCTACCAATTGTAGCCATAACCGGCACTTTGGATGATGCTGAAATCGATCGTTGTATGAAAGCTGGTATGGATGATTGCATGGCCAAACCACTTAACATGGAAAAGCTGAAACAGATCCTTCTCGATAGTATCAGAGTAT
>JABJOR010000435.1 GCA_018664265.1 Rhodospirillales bacterium | reverse complement strand
TGCTGCATTTGGTTGGCCCGATATGTACGCACGTTTACTGGAGCAAGGCGTACCAGTCGCTTTAGGAAAACCGAAAGAAGGTGTTCGCACATGGGCCTGTGGCCTTATCATGCACCCGGACACACCAAACCCGGATGCTGCCTATGACCTGATCAACTCTTTCTCCAGTCCCGAAGCCGGAAAATACATGCTGGAAGTGTTTGGCATTGGTCACTGTAACAAAATAGCATTTGATCAGGCATCGCCTGAGATATTGGAAAAATTTGCTCTTTCAGATCCGGAATCATTCCTCAAAAATGGTATTTTCTATGAGGCAATGACCCCAGAAAACGAAGCGCGATACAGCGAAATTTACGAAACCGCAAAAGTTGACATCTAGGGCATCGATTGTGTCAAACTCTCCTTGTCGGGTGAAGTTTACTTCCTGTCTTCATACCGGCAAGGGGGTTTTCTGCGCATGTTAACGTGAAATGGAGTTAAGTGATGCGTACAATTGATACTCCAGAGATAAATGTCTTCTGGCAAGATGCGTGTACAGCTCTTGAGATTAATATTGACAGCCCTCACATTGCTTGTGCTTTCGCTGAGGCGACAAGCCCTGATCGAGTATCGGCTATTGATGCTATTGGTGAACTTTCTTTGTCCAATCAAAAACGGGGAACAGCTCATCTTGAATTACAATTCAAAACAGATGGCATTCCAATGCGTAATATCGGAGACTACTGGATCGTATTAAAATGCGATGGCAGTCCCATTTGTGTCGTGAAGATAATTGCTTTGGATATTGTTCCTTTCAATCAGGTTGGCCCTGTGTTCGCGGCTTCAGAAGGAGAGGGTGATTTAAGTTTGGACTACTGGAGAAATGTGCACGGGCGATACTTCAAGGCACAATGTGAGCGGTGGGGAAAAGAATGGCGTGATGACTTTTCGGTGGTGTGTGAAAGTTTTATTACCGTTTATCGACCGGATGCTTCTGTATAGGTGGCATGCTGTCATTTGAATTTACTTAATTGATTATTTTTTATTGGCTTTAAAGGAAAATATAATGAAGAAGAATGTGGTCGTTACAGGCGCCGCATCAGGAATTGGACAAGCTATTGCCATACGAGCCTCTCAAGATGGGCACAGGATCATTACTGTAGATATTCAGGATTCATCCGAGACTGTTGCAAAGATTATAGCCAACGGCGGTAAAGCGACAGCTTACTCATGTGACCTTCGCAATGACGGTTCTGTAATAGATTTATTTGACCGGATTGAGGAGGGCCATGGTGATATTGATATTCTGATTAACAATGCCGGAACAATGGGACGTTGGCCGTTGAACATAACAGAGACAACTGAAGATGACTGGTACACGATCTTCGATACCAATGTAAAAAGTGTCTATCTGTGTTGTCGGCAAGTCTTACCGGGAATGAGAAAGCGAGGGTGTGGAATCATTGTCAACATAGCCTCTGAACTGGCGTTTAAATCAGCAGAAGGATGCACCATCTACTGTGCTTCCAAGGGAGCTGTTGTTCAGTTTACGCGGGCTCTTGCTGTAGAAGAAGCGAAAAGTGGTATTCGAATAAACGCTGTCTGCCCCGGGCCTATCGATACAGGGTTGATCAATCCAACTCTTGGTGAAATTCCTGAGGATAATGAGGAGCAATCATTCTCTCAGACGGCTTTAAAACGCCTCGGAAAACCGGAAGAAATTGCCGAGGTTGTCTGGTTTGCCGCTTCAGAAGGGGCCAGTTACATGATCGGTTCTGTCATCATGGCTGATGGTGGCGTTCTGGCTTCCTGATAAACACATTCAATACTATCTGTTTTTTAATTGGAGATAAATTTATGATAATTCACGAGAGTCCTGAAATCGATGCATTTTGGAAAGCCGCTTGTGCTGCCCTAAACATTAGCGAAACCACACGCCATTATGCCCTTCCGTTTTGTGAACATGATGAAAACACAAAAGAGGACATTCTTGAAATTATAGATGACATTGGTGCACTAGCTGTCAGTAGCCTAAAACGCGGAACCTGCCACTTGGCAATGCAGTTTGAAAAAGAGGACGTTCCCATGCGGAATGTGGATGATTATTGGATCGTCGTTAAAACAGATGGAACTCCTGAATGTGTTGTTAAAATTATTGGCATCAATATTGTGCCATTTAATCTGGTCGGGCCTGAGTTCGCTGCGTCAGAAGGGCCCGAAGGCGGATTAATTCCAAGCCATGAGAACTGGAGCAACGCGCACAGGGGGTACTTTCAAGAACAATGCGAAGGCTGGGGCGTAGCATGGCGTGAAGACCATCCGGTTGTTTGCGAAAGCTTCATAACTGTCTACAGCCCGGATCACCCATTGCCATTAGGTCTCAACTAATCCAATTATAATTTTCCCAACGCACGAATGACGCTTTCCGGTGTCATGGGGATATCCACCCATACCCCCGTTGCATTATAAACGGCCTGTGAGATTGCCGGGATTGCCGCTGCCATGGGCGATTCTCCTGCCCCGCGCGCTCCATAAGGGCCAATTGGGTCATAAGATTCATGAAAGATTACTTGCGCATGAGCGGGAAAATCGGCAGTTCGTAAAAGTTTATAATCCAGCAGGTTGGCGTTCAGGGCTTCCCCCGTTTCCGGGTTGAATTTCATTTCTTCATACAAGGCAAATCCCAAACCGCAAATGGCGCCACCGATTACCTGATTCTTGAGAACCTGTGGGTTTACAACGGTGCCGCTATCTTGCAATGCCAGATAATCAAGGATTTTAATCTGGCCGGTTTCCATATCGACCTCGACCTCACAAAATTGCACGGCGAATTGCCGGGAATAAGTCAGTGTCGGTGGCATTGGGTATCTGTTTCTCCCGGTAATCGACGACATTTGCCCGAGCGCATCGGATCGTAACAGGTTCAAAACTTCGCTTATTGTAACTGTTCGATTGGATGTGGGATCATCTTTGTAGCCGATGACACCATCTATAATACCCAGACGTTCCGGATCAATATTATCAAAACAATCCCGCGCTGCGAGTTCAAGTATCTGCTGTCGGGCATCAAGAGCAGCCTCGCAAGTTGCCCATCCTGCCCGGAACATCGTATTACTGGCTATAGAGCCATGGCACCAGGGCGTTGCGTCTGTATCTCCAGCTTCAACGTCCACCATATCGAGCGGCAAGCCAAGAGCTTCCGCAGCCACCTGGGCCTGTGTTGTCTCACTGCCCTGACCATGTCGACCAACGCTGACGAAGACCTTCGCACTGCCATCCGGGTTCAACCTTACGACAGCGGAGGAATTTCCTTCTGTCTCCACACCACAGGTATGACATCCGGTGCCAACACCAACGGCCCGTACTTTGGAGCCTTCTATCGTATGTGGCGTTCCCCAGCCTTTAAAACGTTCATTCCAGCGAAACCTTTCCGCCCCATCGCGCAACATCGGCAAGGTAGAACCGCTGATGTTATGAAACAGTTTTGGCCATTTATCGTGTAATTCCGGAGATACACATGAGAGCGGATCACCATTCGTCTGCTTCATCACTGCGTCAGCATAGCTCTCGAATGATTTTATCT
>JABJOR010000434.1 GCA_018664265.1 Rhodospirillales bacterium | reverse complement strand
ATCCAAGCCGATTGATCAGCTGGATAAGATGCTCTCCAAAGGCCTTAATTCACCACCAGCCAGTTCCATGGGCAGATTGTTTGACGCGGTAGCTGCTCTATTGGGATTACATGCTGATCGAACCAGCTATGAGGGGCAGGCGGCTATTGCTCTTGAATCACAGGCGAAAACCCACGGTGAAACAGTGTCTCCATATCCTGTTGCTGCACAAAAGATTATTACGTGGGAGGCCCTGTGGGTTGGCATTCTTGATGATTTGAAAGCGGGTAAATCTCGGCCTCAAATTGCTGCACGATTTCACCAAACTCTTGTCACTGTTCTCACCGAAACTGCAAAGCAATTAGCAAGACAATCCGATTTTACAACAATCGTATTATCTGGAGGTGTGTTCCAAAATGCAATGTTACGAGAAAACCTTCGTGCCGGTTTGGAAGATGCTGGGTATTGTGTCCTTGTGCCACAAAATTTTCCTGTAAATGATGGTGGAATTGCGCTTGGTCAGGCTGTAATTGCTGCTGCCCAGCATCGTAGGAAAAAATGAAATTGAGACTGAGAAAGAATTGAATGAATCGCCAGGTTATATCAATACTGATTTGAAAATGTGACAGACACAATTTTCACCACTCAAAATAACACCCGACCCTCTGGTATGAGAAGTCGGGTGTCAGGGGCAGTAATTTTGTTGTTTTTTAGAGAAGCGTTACAGCCGTGATGTTAATAACAGCAAAGGCCAACAGCGTTACAGCAAATGCCATAATGATGTAGCCAACACCAAAGTAGAGAACACGTAAAGGAACAGATGGTTCCGGTACGCTCATAGCTTCAAGCTCTCCATTTTTCTCCAAACGAGCAACCCATTCCGGATGATCGTGACGGGCTTCGCTCATCGTGATCGTTCCATCGAACATGGCACCGTTAAAAGGTACAGTTCCAGGTCGCATGTGGGCCATCAGGAAATGTATTGTGAAGACATGCCCGATTGCCAGTACGGCTTCGATGCGATGTATCCACAAGGCCAGATTAAGCATCCAGCCCGGCATATAATCCGATGTCAGAACAGGATTGTAGAGCATCAGCCCTGTAATGCCTGTGATGGTAAAGCCCCACCAAACGGCCCAGTAGTCAAATTTTTCCCACCAGGCCCAACGTTCAAACCGGGGAGCCTTGCACAGGCCAATCGTCCAGCCCATGTGCTGGATCATCTTTCCAAAATCACGAATTCCCATCATTAACAAATCAGGAGAATAAAGCGACCCCGGAAATTTGCTCCAATCAACTCTGCATAAGGCATATAGGATATGAAGGACAAATCCGGCCAATAGAACCAATCCGGCTATCTTGTGGATTTCAACTGTTTCCTTAATCCCGCCGAACCAGGATGCCAGAGTTTGACCCCAATGGGTTTCCACGTACATCCAGGCAAAGCCTGTAACAGTCATCAGGATAAATATGAAGATCAATCCAAGATGCCAAAGCCGTTGTATGGGAGTAAAACGGATCAACCTTTTTGTTGTATCAGCCATTGTTTGACCTCCCAAAAAGACGTGCCGCGTATTCCCGTATTAACAGTAAGCCCGTGTATGGCAGGAAGATGACAAAAACGCCACCAGCCAGGATCAACATGAACCACACTGCATAATACAACAGAGGGAAGTCTTCTTCGGCGATAGCGTCCAGAACGGTTGGTTCGTGAATGACAAAGCCGGCAAAAGACGGAGTTGCTCCCTCATGACATTTGGCACAGACATAGGCGTGTCGGCGGATAGGATTCATCGGAGAATAGTATTGATGAACCCCGGCGATGGGCAGGCTGACATGGCACTGGCGACAGGTAATCCCCATACGAACAGTGTGCATGTCACGTGCTTCTTCCAGATGACACCCCTTGCAGTCACGAGCATCGTTGTAATCACGAACCTCGGAATGTGGGTCCATATTGAAAGAAGACCGTTTAACCGGGCCACGGTTAGGACCGAGCCCCCATAAACCGCCACCTATGCCGGTTTGAATGTAAAGCTTATATGAACCAGGCAGGGTGTCGCTATTGCTAAAATAGCCACTTGCTCCTTGACTTCCCTGGGCCATATCAGCTGCCTGTGTCGTCCCACCGGGCCAAAGCCCGATGGTAACGACAGCAGCGATAATCGCCACCAATAATCGACGTGCTAACATGATCGCCTCCTTAGTTGGGTGGCGTTAGTTTGCAGCGGCGTTTAACGGAGCCGTTAGCTCATCCCACCTGCGTTGCAGATCGGCCGGATCTTCATCCTCATGCTCGTGGCATGTTTGACAAGAACTCGGCATACCAGCAGCAACTGCTTCCATTGGCAGGATCGCATCAAATATGTGACTGCGAATGTCACCAGCATCAGCACTCTTTGCTATACGTGGCATGTGACAGTTTGAGCAATTGCCGAACGTATGCACGGCGTGGGCACCTGTCGGCGTACCTTGTTCATGGCAAGATGTGCACAGAGCATCGCCCTGTTTTTTGGTTTTGCCGGAAAACGTAGGATTGCCAAGTTCGTGCACAGTATGGCAGGTAATGCAATCTATGCCACTATCAGCATGTTTGGATTTTTTCCAATCAATATATTGCTGGTGGTGACCTTTTGAATACCCATTCGGATACAAATGTTTGTCGCCTGGTTTAATGCTGGCATAGAAGGTTTCAAGTGCCTTGCCTGGTTTGTAACCAACTGCCCAGCCTGCGCCTTTGGATTTGGTGGATTTGCCACGATTGTGACACTGACCACAAATCTGAGTGGCGATACCGCCTGTCAGTTTGGACGGGTTCAGGATAGTTTGACGTTTTTCATAAGTTTCACTGGCAGGCAATTCAGCATGCAGTGATCCTGGGCCATGGCAGGCTTCACAGCCAACGCCCGGCTCATTAAATGTTTTCTTTTCGAGATCAACACCAGTGGCATGACAGCCACCGCACTTTTTAAGCCAGGGGCGTTTGTCCCAATCTGCTTCGTGATAGTTAGTCCAGGTTGCCGTATCAATATTAAACTGGGTTGGTGCAATGTACAAATCGCCATCTTTTTCAACCAGGAAACGTTGTTTCCATTGGCTGCCGATGGTGTATTTGACGTCTTCCATCTTTGGAACAAAAACTTCAGCGGAAGGAACTTTCAGCTTGGCTTCTTTCTTGGCGAAATCAGCGCGCACTTCTTCCTCAATGATGTCTGTTACCATAACATCCATATTCTTGCTGACATCTTGAAGCATCTTGCTGTGCAAGGTACGACGCCAGGCATCGTAATGTTCAAGGTGGCAGGTTTTACAGACTTCAGAACCTACATATGTTTTGGATTCCGCAGCTTGGACAGGTGCAGAATTGGAAGCCATGATGGCAGCAAAAAACATTGCAATCATAGCGCATTTTAAAAATTTCATGATATTGCCCCTATTTTTTTATTGGTGACTGATTTTAAATCAAGCAACGAATTTTGGCTGCTAATCCCAAAACCAAACAGGAAGATTATATCATAAAAAATAGTGCAAATACAGAAAACTATCCAATTTATTTGATTTTTTTTAATGAGCTAATTTTAACAAGATAATAAAGGCTGAATTGAATCATGATCGGAAGTAAATTTGGTTCACAACACAAAAGCAGTGCTGGATGAATAGGGGCGTGAGGTGTATAATAAGGTTAGTCTATAGGGGGAGAGCGCTCTTCAGAGCGCTCTCATAAAAATGACAAAATTCAAGATAATTGAGCCACCAAAAGATCATCCAATCACAGAAGATGCTATCGAAGAGTTGTATAGCCCGGTCAGTGAATACGACGGTGATGATACTGTAGCACCCAAAGAGAAAACGAGTTGGATTCCTTCACTCAATCTTTATCGGCATTTTCTGGATGGCAAGCCTGAGTACTTGGTCCGTCACTATTGGTGGGCCTATTTATGGCCTTTTGCAACATGGTTTTTTGACCACCAGCCTATTATCAATGCCATTTTATTTGGTCAGTATAAGAAACTGATGCGTGCAACTATGGCGCGGTTGGATGGAGTGTCTCAAGAAAATGTCCTGCAATTAACCTGTGTCTATGGTGAGCTAACGCCTAAGCTGATAGAAACCGTGACGCCCAAACCTTTGCATATTACAGATGTGGCTACTGTCCAGCTTGAGCTGGCAAAAAGTAAGGCTCCCAGGGAAGAGTTTTTGCTTGCAGCCAGGATGAACGCCGAACAACTGGCTTATAAGGACGATTGTTTCTCCACTGTTGTCTTGTTTTTCTTGCTCCATGAGATGCCAGAGCAAGCCCGCTTTAATGTCCTGTCAGAATGTATGCGGGTGATCCCGACTGGCGGTACATTGCTGGTTACGGAATATGCTCCTTTGCCGACAAATCACATTCTTTATCGGTTTGCGCCTTGCCGCTGGCTCATCACAAAATTAGAACCTTTCCTGGACAGCTTCTGGCATACGGATGTTGCTGCGTTGTTAAACATGTACGGGAAGAATCAAGGCAAAAAGGTTTCCACCATATCGGATGAAAGAATCTTTGCTAATTTTTACCGGGTTACGGAATATAAGGTTCTATCCCTTTAGTCTTACCAGGATAAAGGCGATCCATCGTAATTCAAAAATGTGCCGCTATCTTCGATTGTTGCATTCGCAATGCTTTGGCGCAGAGACTGTGCGCTGTGTGATGGCGTGATATCAGCCTCAACCCCTCCCATATCTGTTTGAACCCACCCCGGATGAAAAACCAGAAAACAAATATCTTGCGAGCGGAACTCATAATCCAGATTCACCGTGACCATGTTCAAGGCTGTTTTGCTGGAACGGTAAATGTAGTCGCCGCCGCGAATGTAAGTCTCTATGCCGCCCATCTTGCTGGATAAATTGATGACTTTTTTGTCGTTGCCTGCCAGTAGATTGCTGTGGAAGGATTCAAATATCCTGAGCGGGGCAATGGTGTTGGTTTTAAGGGCCTGTTCCCAATCTGCATAATTGATATTGCCAAAGGACTGGATATCGCCCCCCATGATACCCGCATTATTGAGCAAAATATCTAAAGGCTCATCGACTAATTTAGCCTGTAAGTCATTTATGGAATCCTGATCGCAGATATCCAGTTTATGAATTTGCGCATCCCGGCCTTCAAGTGCGCGGCTTAGCTCTGTTGCGTTTTCGGGAGAGCGGCAGCAAGCATGAACGCGCCAGCCATCTTCACAATATTGTTTTGCAAATTCAAAGCCGATGCCTCTGTTCGCCCCGGTTATCAAAACGGTTTTTGTCATTTGTATGATCTTTCTATTTTACCAAGGGAGGACAACGCCATTGTGGCGAATGAAGCTGCCGGTTTTGCTTTGATCAAGCCCGGCAATAACATGGCGCATGCCGGTGATGCTTTCTTCCGGTGTCAGGTCCGCATCTTGTCCACCCATATCTGTAGCAACAAAGCCCGGTGTAAGGCTGACAACCGTAATGCCTTTGTCTTTAAGGTCAACGGACATGCCTTTGGTGATTGTATTTAGGGCGGATTTGCTACTGTCATAGGGAAACAAGCCCTTGCCACGATCAATGCCAAAACATCCGTTGCCGCTGGATATATTGATGATCGTTTTCAAATTGCTGTTGGCGATATTTTCTACGAAGGCTTCACACATAGCCATTGAGCCAAATAAATGTGTTCGAAATTGTTGCATCCACTGTTCGTCAGAAAAATTCCCGTAGTACTCATCGTCATCGATACACATGCCAGCATTGTTAATTAGAAGGTCGATAGGCTCCCCCACGAGTTTTTCAGACAAGGCCCTGATCTGCGCATGATCATCAATATCAAGTTGGTGGATGGATATGAGACTTTGGTCGAGCTCGTCCAGAAGCGGATTGTTTTGCAGGCTTCGGGTTCCGGCGTGAATTTTCCATCCGTCGGCGCTATACTGACGTGCAAATTCATAGCCAATTCCACGATTAGCTCCGGTTATAAGAGCAGTTGGCATAAGTGATGTCCCTTACATATGGTCTCTTTTAAATGTGTGATCGAACTTTCGCTCAATGAACTTTTT
>JABJOR010000044.1 GCA_018664265.1 Rhodospirillales bacterium | reverse complement strand
GTTGGTTCCGGGGGGGCGGTAGGAGTAGCTGCAACTGAGGCAAGTGCAGCAGGGGCGGTCGCAGGCTTAACCTCCGGTGCAGGAGTGGGAGCAGGAGCAACAGAGGCTGGTGTTGGCGTTGCCAATGGGGCTGCAGCAAGTGGTGGCTTTGCAATTGGGGCAGCTGCAGGAGTTGGATCTGGCGGAGTTTGAGCAGGTGGCGCATCTGTTTGAACATTAGCTTGCTTGGATGTTGCACCTGAGCCGAACAATCGTGGCAAAATCTCTTTCGCTGGTCCGGCCAATGCAATCTTGCCTTTATCCAATGCCACCAGATTGTCACAGGCCGCCAGCAAGATCGGGCTATGGGTAACGATAATCACCGTATGAAGCTTGCCCAGCTCTTTCAGGGTATCACGCAATTCATGTTCTGCATGACGGTCCAGACTGCTTGATGGCTCGTCCAGCAACAAAACAGACGGATTACCTATCAAGGCACGGGCTATTGCAATGCGTTGGCGTTGGCCTCCCGACAACATGCGTCCAGCCTCGCCGATATCCGATGCATAGCCATCAGGAAGATCTATAATGAATTCATGAACACCCGCGGCTTTTGAAGCTTCGATGATTTGATCATCACTGGCACCCGGAAAACGGTGTGTAATATTGTCACGTACAGTTCCCGCGAACAAAGTGCTTTCCTGAGGAACATAGCCCATCCATTGAGCCAATTCGGGACGTGAAAATTGACCGATATCAACTCCGTCGATCAAGACCCGACCATTGTCAGGCTGATAGAGACCCTGGATCATCTTCAACAACGTTGTCTTTCCACTGCCGTTGCGTCCAACCAGCGCATACATGCTTTTTGGATCAATGGTCAGGGAAATATTATCACAAATCGGCCGAGAACCCTCGACATAAGAGAAGCTCAAATTCAGACATTCAATCTTGCCTTCAGGTTTGGAAAGTTTAACTTCGCTTTCCATACGCTCGCTCTCGATATCAAACATATCCCCCAGGCGATTAACCGCAAGTTTGAACCCGCTATACGTTCGCCATTGCATAACCAACTGATTGAGCGGTCCAAGCAAACGTCCGGCAAGCATGTTTGATGCAATCAGAGCCCCCATGGTCATATCCTGAGAAATGATCATCAAGGCCCCGGCTGTGGTCATAAACAGACTCGTCGACATGGTCAGAGTTTGACCAAGGTTTGTATACTTATCGGTTCTTCCGCCACGAAGAATAGAACTTTCTATATTGCTGGCGTGGCGCTCTTCCCACATAGGTCGCATGGCACCTTCAAGAGCCAGCGCCTTGATGGTAGCACGACCATTGATCATTTCGGCAATGAGGCTGTCCCGGTTTTGCGAGGTGTTGCGTTCTTGCGCGCTGGCTTGCCCGGTCGCCGCACCTGCGCGCCAAGTAACAAACAAAAACAGCGGAATAATGATCGCCAGAACCCAGATAATCGGTGTTGCGATAACAGCAATCAACCCGAAGAACATAATGGCGAAAGGCAGATCACACAGCAAAATAGCCGGCGCACCGGACAAGGTATTTCGGACTGTATCAACATCGCGGAAAAGCGATTGCCAGTCATTTGCCGAACGGGTTTCCAGAATATTCAGGGGCACAGATGTAAACTTGTTAAACACAGAGCGGCCGACTTCCACATCAACCCGAAGAGCCACGGTCTGCATGATGCGCGAGCGCGACTGACGCAGCACATATTCAAACGCAAAAACCCCGATCATGCCGAGAACAAGCCCTTGCAGAGTACTGATACCCGCATGCTGTATGACACGGTCATAGACTTGAAGAGTGAAAATCGGAACAGCAAGGGCCAGCAAATTCACGAACGCCGACATAACCAAAACTTCCCGAAATACGGGCTTTAATGATTTCATCAGTGGTTTTATCCACGCTTTGTTCGTATTCATTGCCATCAATTAATGTCCAGATTAATACACATGTATGGATTTGCTCTTTACTGCTATGTACTTGATAACCTGTCTTGTGTTTAAATTATACTATATAGACGCCAAGTATATGACAGGTTCGCATTAAAATGAAATTGCTGCTATAACTAAAACATAATAAACTAAAATCAGAAGGCAACAAAGCGAAGCCATGGGAATCATCAAACGATTTTTTCGTAGTGCGTTCAGTTTTGAAAGGTTAATGGGGTTTGCCATGCTGGGCGGCTTCCTTGTGGTTTATTACATCAATCCCTATCCCGTTGAATTTATCCGTAACAAAACATTCGATTTTTATCAAAGACTCGACCCCCGGCCCATTCCAAAGCCGGAAGAAACGCCTGTAATCATTATTGATTTGGATGAAGAAAGCCTGAACGAAATCGGCCAGTGGCCGTGGCCACGTAATATTATTGCCCAATTGGTCCAGAACCTGTTTGCCATGGGTGTCGGCGTGGTGGGCTTCGATATGGCGTTTCCGGAACCGGACAGGATGAATCCCGCTGATATCGCCGATAGCCTCGCAGGAATTGACGATACAACACGTGACAAGCTCAGGTCTCTTTCCGGTAATGATGAAGTATTTGCCAATATTATTCGCCAAACCCGGGTTGTTTTGGGTCAAGCCATGTACTGGGAAGAATTGGAAACGGTAAAAGGCCCCCCTGTCAAAAAATCCGTCGCTACCAGAAAATTGAGCAAGTCGGCTATTGATCCCATATACTTGTTGCCGACGGCCCCGTCGCTGGTCAGAAACATCCCCATTCTCGAGGAAGCCGCCAATCATAAAATGGGTGGCCACGGAATTTTCTCTCTGGTCCCCGAAGTGGACGGAATTGTTCGCCGGGTACCGTCTTTGTTTGTTTACGACGGGCATATGTTCCCGACACTTTTTCTTGAAATCCTTCGCGTGGCAACAGGCCGCCAAACCACCCTTGTTGAAGTTAATGCAGCAGGCATTAATGCCGTAGCCATAACAAAAGGGCTAAAACTGCCAACCGATAAAATCGGACGGATCTACCCTTATTTCTCCAAATCAGACACGGCTAAATATATCTCGGCGCGAGATGTTTTAAGCGGCATGGTCGATCCTGAACGAATCAAGGGCAAGTTGGCAATTGTTGGCACCTCTGCTGTCGGCATGCTCGATATTCGTGCCATCCCGACGGAAGGGGTTATCCCGGGGGTTGAAGTCCATGCCCAGGCCATTGAGAACGCGCTCAACAAGACCTTTCTGGAAAGACCGAACTACGCCCAGATTGCAGAAATGTTTCTCATTTTGACGGGCGGTTTGTTGATGGTCATTTTAGCCCCGTGGGTCGGGGCCAAATGGTCCATGATGGCATTTGCAGTGATCGCAGGTGGAGCAGGGGGAACGTCCTGGTACATGTTTAGCGAACACAAGATGCTGTTTGATGCGGTATACGCCGTAGCCTCGATCTTGCTACTTTATACGACCCTGACCTTTACCAGTTACGCCCGTGAAGAAGCCCAAAAGAAACAAACTCGTGATGCGTTCTCAAAATACCTGTCGCCAGATATGGTCAACAAAGTAGCAGAAAACCCCGATGAGCTGAAACTCGGCGGTGAAGAGCGGGAGCTGACACTGCTGTTTTGCGACGTGCGTGGCTTTACGACAATTTCAGAGCAATTTGACGCTGTCGGTCTGACGGGATTGATCAACAAATTATTGACACCGCTCACCAACGTTATTTTGAACCGTCAAGGTACCGTCGATAAATATATGGGTGATTGCGTCATGGCATTCTGGAACGCCCCCATGGATGACGATGATCATCAGTACAATGGTTGCACCTCCGCCCTTGAAATGTTGGCAGAAATAGGGCCGTTAAATGATCAACTGGAAATTGAAGCTGCCGAAGAGGGCCGCTTACATGTCCCCCTGATAGTGGGCTTGGGCCTCAATTCCGGCATATGTGTTGTCGGCAACATGGGTTCAGACCAGCGATTTGACTATTCCTGTCTTGGCGATCCGGTGAACCTGGCCGCCCGGCTTGAGGCACAAAGCAAAAGCTACGGCATGAATGTGGTCCTGGGGCCAACGACATACGAAGCTGTCAAGGAACGTCTGGCGACCATTGATCTCGATAATATCCAGGTCAAGGGCAAGACTGTCGGAACCCTGATCTATGGATTGATGGGTGATGCGGACCTCATGGAAAACCCGGAATTCAAAGCAATCAAAGCGCTCATTGAAAAGGCTATAGAAACCTATCGCACCCAGAAATTCGATGAAGCCCTTGATATGTTCAAGGAAGTAAAACGACTGGGCAATGAGGAAAACCGCCCTTGGGCGCTGGATATTACCCTGGATACCCTGTTTGATCTCTATGAAGATCGTATTGCGCAATACAAGGAAACACCGCCAGCCGCTGACTGGGATGGTGTATTTGTGGCTACCACCAAGTAAGAATAAAAGATAATCAAGGGCTAGAGAGGTATCAGGCTATTTCACCGAACAAGCCCCAATCTATGAGCTGGTCTGTGAGCTTTTCATAGAAAGATTCGTCCTTGTGAAGAATAACGGTGTCTTTGGAAACGATTTTTTCAACCTGTTTCACGTCGTCATCACTGGTCAGAATAATAATTTTACAATCGGCAAGAGCTTTAATTGCGGTAAAAACATTCGAAAGCTCAACACCTGAAACCCCAGGTAAGAGCTTGTTGATGATGGCAAACTTTGGCAGGGCACTTAAGGCAACATCAATTGCGCCCACAGGGTCATCGGAAGTCACAACACGAAACCCGCATGAAACCAATTCCTTGCCAACCAGAGAGCGTTGAACACCGGAGCCCATAACCAGCAACGCTGGAATGTCTTTTAGTTCTTGTCCGCTTCCGAAAGATTGCGCCCGTGCTCTTAATCTGGCCATCGTTGCGCGAAGATCATCTTCCGGAAGATCTTCGCCAGCTTCCAGGATATCACTAACCACATCAAAAAACTGACGTATCTGGGCTAACTGCTCTGCTCCGAATTCATAGGAGGTTTCAAAAAAATCTTCCAGATTGTGCATGATTCTTGTGATTGACGGAAAACCAAATGATCCACCCTGACCTTTCAGGCTATGGATGTTGCGTTTGATACGCAGCATGTTTTCATCAATTTTATCGTTATTTTTTTCTGCTTCATCAATAAGTTCGTATGAACGTTCAATATGGTCAATTGCATCTTCGATAAATTCGATACGAAGCTCTGCAATAACCTGTTCAATATCTGTAGCTGATGCACCCATTCCTGAAGCCATTTATCCCGAAAAATCTAATATTCAACTTTATTCAAGATTCGCATTATGCCAGCCGGAAAGCACCTTGTCACGAACCAGAATTTCAATATTTTCAATTACTTACTCGTCATCACCCAGATACCATCCCAATCATCTGGCGGGGAAGCCTTAAGGTGCTCACATCTATCTATATAAGTATGCGAGAGCTGATCGGACGGATTTGCACCAAGAGCTTCATTAAATTTCTTGATCGCAACGTCCCATTCCCCATTACGATAGCGAATAACAGCTTAATTAAAATATCCGACAGCATCCATAAGATTGGGGAATGTTTCCTCTGTATGGTAATCAAGAACTTCAAAGACCCCGACAGGTTCTGTTTTGCCTTTAACCACGACCTGGTCCACATCGCGCACCCGGTAAGTTCCGCGAAGTTTTGCCTTGGTATATTCACTGATCAAAATACGCGCATTGTACTGTTTACAAGCTGATTCAAGACGAGCCGCCAGATTAACCCCGTCACCAATCATGGTGTAATCCATGCG
>JABJOR010000433.1 GCA_018664265.1 Rhodospirillales bacterium | reverse complement strand
GTATTCGAATGGGGCGACAACGCTGGCGTCCGTCACCTGATAGGCACGCGATATGAGAAGATAGCCAATCATCCCAAATACGCCGAGCAAGATCAGCTCACCACCTTGGGAGAATGAAACGCCTCCCCATTCCCATCGAAGATGAGGCGCAACCGCAGCAAAGTCTGTAAAGGCATTAAGAGACCAGCTCATCGGTATAACAAATATTCCTGCAAAAACAATTGTGTACAGGCCTACTGTCAGGGTTGTTTCTCTCTCGCCAACCTTGCGCACAATAATTTGAGAAATGGAATATGTCGTTGCGCACATCAACGGGAGGATCGATACCCACTGGAACGAATCACTGCCCGGATTCATAGCGACAATGACACCTGCAAATCCGACTATCAGGGCGCCTGTGCGGTATGGACCAACTGTCTCGCGAAGGACCACAGCCGCTAAAATCGCTGTGATCAATGGTGCAGAGAAGAAAATCGTTGTCACGCTCGCGAGTGTCATGAATGGAAAGGCGGTGTAAAACAATGAAAATCCAACGGCGAACAACGCAGCTCGACATAAGTGAAGAGGCCACAATGGGGTCAATAATCTGTGTGGTGCGCCCAATAACACAATGGCTGGTATCAATACGAAGGCTGTTAAAAGAGAACGAATGCAAATCAACTGCCATACAGTGAATGGGCCAAGCAGGGTTTTCATCATGGCATCCTGCATAACAAAGAAGACCATCCCTACGCCCATACAGAGGATACCCTGTGGCGTTCCAGATCCTATCCTCAGTGATATTGTTTTTGATACACTCATTGACCCTCACTTTGCCTTGCAGGAAATATCGGCAAGCAAACGTTTCTAGCGTTGGTACATATCTGCTGACTACAGCTTCGTACCAAATGGATATTCAGTGCAATTGATATTAATTTGTGAAATTGGTGACAAAAGTTTGTTGTTGAAAATTAAATAGCTGAAGAATTATTTTTTCTACGGGGCACCTGATTTCGACAATTGAGCCTGATGTTGACCACGCCATGCGGTGATCACCAGCGCCGCAATGACAAGTGTGGCACCGGAAATTTGCACAGGGCTTAGAATTTCACCCAGGATCACACAGGCTGCAATAATCGATACCAGCGGTTCTGCGTTGTAGAACATAGATGCCCGTACAGGGGCTATATGACGCATGGAAATGCTGTATGTGGTGAAGGCCAGGGCAAACATCGCTGAGGCCATGATCAAGCCGCTCCAACCAAGGGTTGTTTCAGGCATATGAAACCCGCCCATAAACAATGAACCAACCCCGATAATGGGCAAGCCGACAATGTTAGCCCAAATCAGAAGGGCTATTTCGTTTGTATGGCGCCGGGCTCTGCGGGTTGAAAAGAACAGGATGGTTGAACTGAGAGCTGCACCGAATGCAAAGACTATCCCGCGCCAATCCAGGCTTTCAAGCGATGGTCCAATAGCCAAAATCAAGCCAATAAAGGCGCTGGCGAAAGCCAATATACGGATAGGGCCGGGTAGTTCACGCTTTAATAAAACTTCGACTATAAGGATGATAAGCGGATAGGTGTAAAATAAAATGGCCCCAAGGCTGACAGAGATATATTGAATTGATGCCATGTAACACAAACCCATACCTGTTTGTCCTATAGCAACCCAGAATACGTCCTTGTAGCCCTCAAACGAAATACGCCATTGTTTTTTGAGTGCAAGGGACAGGCAAATTCCTATACCAATGGCAAATAAAGCCCGAAACCCAGCAACGGAAACAGCGTTGGAGCCACCATCATAGGCGAGTTTAGCCAGTGTGGTAATCAAGCCATAGGCTGTTGCGGCGACCAGCGACATGAGGATGCCAAATCCAAGATTTTCATCTGAATTTTTGTTCTCTGGCGATTGTTTGCATTCGTTTTCCATATCTGCTCTTTATCACGAGAGACTTTAATACAGCAATCATTCAATTCCGTAAGGGCTTAAACCTTGTGTTAATAAATGTTGAATATAGTTACATTACGATAATCTATTATTATTTCAGATGGGAATAATGCTATGGCGTCCAAGAAGAACTCTGGCGCAAGTGAACACGATGATGATGGCCATTTTGAGAATGAGCCATCTTCGCTTGATGAAAGCACGCATGCAGAATTAATAGTTCTCTATGAAGAGTCTGCTGAGGCGATCCAGTTTGCAAAGAAAAACCAGTGGGGCACGGTTGGTGCAACGCTGCTTATGTTTGGTGGATTGATCTTTGTTGCTAATTTTGCCCCCCCTGGAAAAACGCTTGCAAATCAATTGTCTGCATCATCTATATTAATGGCTTGTGCAGCTATTCTTATCTTGGTTGTCTATCAATTCTGGCAGTATAACGAAGCACGGAAACTGAATTTCATTTCAAAACAGTTTTCCAGCCTGTTTCGAGAAATTCGAGCCTTGAAGTCAAGCCGTGAAGCTAATATTCATCGATATACGTTTCTGGTGTTTATGATCGGTATGATAATACTCGGTGCGATCATAACAAACCTCGGAATCGCCAAAATAATGATCCGATATTAGCGTTCTCCTTGTATCTCACATACCTATAGGGCATAATTTTCTGCGTGGTGTTAATGCATCAATCCGATGTGACGTGCTGTGTACTGCATCGGATATCTTTATGTGGATGTGTTTGTGCTACATTTCGTGGGGGAATCCCTAAAATGAAGCGGTCAATTGGCTGCGTAATGATACAGGTACAGAGGCACAAGCATGAAAATTGCTATTCCCAAGGAACGACGCTCAGGCGAAACTCGCGTGGCTGGCTCACCGGATGTGGTGGGCAAGTTGGTGGGTATGGGGCTTGAAGTTGTCGTTGAGTCGGGCGCTGGTCTGCGCTCAAACGTAACAGATCAGGCATTTAAGGATGCGGGGGCATCTATAGCCAAAGATTTATCGGCCACCCTGAAAGGGGCAGGCATGGTTCTAAAAATTCTGGCTCCAATTACATCCGGAGCAGGTGAAGAACTTTCCAAATATGATAAAGGCACAATCGTACTGTCGCATATGTCGGCACTGACAAATGCAGACGATGTGACGGCATACGCCAAAGCCGGACTGACAACATTTGCCATGGAATTGATGCCACGTATCACGCGTGCTCAGAGCATGGACATTTTGTCATCACAGTCCAACTTGGCTGGCTATCGCGCCGTGATTGATGCGGCTTATGAATATGGCTGTGCATTTCCGATGATGATGACGGCAGCCGGTACGGTTGCACCATCCAAGGTCTTTATCATGGGTGTTGGTGTTGCGGGGCTTCAGGCTATTGCTACGGCTAAACGTCTTGGGGCTGTCATAACAGCAACGGACGTTCGCCCAGCTACAAAAGAGCAAGTGGAAAGCCTCGGCGGAAAATTCCTGGTCGTTGATCCGGAAATGGAAAAAGACGCCCAGACCGACGGCGGTTATGCCAAAGAAATGCCGCCTGAATATTTTGAAAAACAGAAGCAGGTTGTTGCCGAGCATATCAAGAAACAGGATGTGGTTATAACCACAGCCCTTATTCCTGGTCGTCCGGCACCGAAACTTGTTACCAAGGAAATGGTTGCCTCCATGAAAACGGGTGCAATTATTATCGATCTGGCTGTTGAGGCTGGTGGTAACTGTGAAGGGGCTGAAGCAGAGAAGGTCGTTGATAAGAATGGCGTCAAGATTGTTGGTTATACCAACACTCAGGGCCGCGTTCCTGGCAATGCCAGTGCATTGTTTGCCAAAAATCTGTTCAACTTCATTACGCCTCATGTGGACAAGGAAAGCAAAACGCTATCCTTTGATTGGGAAGATGAAACCGTCAGTGGCACGCTTGTCACCCGTGACGGCGAAATCGTCAATCAGCGTGTTAAAGACGCTGTTGGCAGTGCTGCCCCAAAGAAAAAGGCCGCTACCAAGTCCAAACCAAAGGCGAAAGCGCCGAGTAAATCCAGTAAGCCTGCCAAGGCTGATGCTGCATCAGGTAAAGGGGAATAGACCATGGACCCGACGACTATTAAGGAACAAGCAGCGGCGCTGGTTAATCAAGCGCTTGAACTGCTTGGACAAGTTGAAAAGCTTGCTGCATCTGCCGAGTTGGCCGCTGTACAAGCTGTTTCAGGCGGGGCAGGAACCGATCCGTTTCTTGGCCTGTTTACAATTTTCGTACTCGCATGTTTTGTTGGCTATTTTGTGGTCTGGAGCGTTACGCCAGCCCTGCATTCTCCTTTGATGGGTGTTACAAATGCTATTTCATCGGTAATCATTGTTGGTGGTTTGCTGGCAGCAGGCCCCGCCGGTGATATTGATTTTTCAATGGTCATGGGTTTCTGTGCCGTGACACTGGCATCAGTCAACATTTTTGGCGGTTTTATCG
>JABJOR010000432.1 GCA_018664265.1 Rhodospirillales bacterium | reverse complement strand
TGTTCGCGCAAAATAGCCGATGGATCGTTATCAACTCTGGAGCGCCTTTCTTCCAAAACGACCAGGCGTTCTGTTGCAACGTTTTCGTTTGAAAGGAAAAGATTAGTCATGCGATCGGCTTCAAGCTCCATGACCATCTCAAGACGGGACCGCGCCACAGTCTGGTAATAAGCCGTATAATCTGTCGAGGTAAAGGCGTTTTCCTGCCCGCCGTTGCGTGCAACGAGAGCCGAGAACTCACCATCGGCGTGGCTTGGGGTTCCTTTGAACATCAAGTGTTCAAGCAAATGCGCAATCCCTGATTCCCCCGGCCCTTCATCGGCTGAGCCAACCCGGTACCAAACCATATGTGATACAACAGGAACGCGGGTATTGGGAATGACAACGACTTGCATGCCGTTATCCAGAGTAAAGGTTTCAGGGGAAAAGACTGCTGCCCTGGCCGTAAATGTTGAAGTGCCTACAAACGAATAAACGGCGAGCCAGATACAAATCAAAAGGAGACGCATCAGGATATCTCCCTGCTTTATTATTGGTTAGAAATTTAGAACAAGTCGTCCAGCAAGCCCTTGTGTTTTTTCTCGATGATGGGGACTTCACCCGTTGTCAAAGGCTGGCCCAGGGCTTGGTTTTCCTGAATACGCTTGTTTTCTAATGTCGGGTCCACAGCCGAGCCATATTCGCTCGGAGTCTTCCAATACATAATTGATTCCATCACGGTCTGGTCTTCTTCTGCCAACACCGATGATTCTTTGTTAACAATTTCACGAATTGAATGGTCAACATCTAATGCCCCGGCATCACGTAACAAAACCTGAATGCCGCTTGCCTCATCCAGAGCTTCCAAATCCATTGATGAATTTGTTATGGAGCCCAGAATAACTTGTTGTGCAATATCTTCCGGATTAACTTCCTGAGGGCGGTCAACACCGGGTTCCGGGGCCCGTAAATTGTACTCTGGTGGAATACTCAGTGGCGCACGGGAATAGACCGCAAATTCATCCGGGGCTTGCTTGCCTTGGATAAATTGCTCGCGAACACCGCAGGCGCTGACCAAAAGCCCGGCCATACACAAGGTCATAATCGCTATTGTCGGACGCTTAACGTTCATGTCTTCTCCACTGAATCATTGGGTGAACCACTTGATTCTCCATTTTCCGGCTTTCTGAGCAGAGAATCAAGGACCAGTATTACTGCCCCTATTGTAATGCCGGAATCAGCCACATTAAAGGCCGGCCAGTGATGTCCTGAAATATGGATATCGAGAAAGTCATAAACCGCACCATGAACAAGGCGATCTATAACATTTCCAATGGCTCCACCGATAATTAAACCGATTGCTATAATATTATGACGACAATCTGCTTTGCGCAACAGGTGGACTAAAAATGCCACAATACCAAGGGCTAGAAGCGACAAAATCCAACCGGACCATGGGGAATCTGAGCTAAACATGCCAAAACTGACGCCCCGATTCCATCCGCTCACCAGATTAAAGAATGGCGTCAGTATGATTCTTTGTGGTGGTTGCATAAGGCCTTCCAGAACCCACCATTTGGTGAGCTGGTCCAGCGCCATGACTGCAAACGCCAGAATCAAACCATAACGGAGGGGTTTTGCTGTCACGAGCTGACCACATCCGCACACCGGCCACAGATTTCCGGATGATCTTTGTTACTGCCAACATCAGGAAGGGTCTTCCAACACCGAATACACTTTTCGCCTTCAGCCAGATTAGGCACAACGGCAATACCAGCGATTTCTTCATTGCGAAATGCATCCACCGAGGCATCACCCTTGCCAAAACTGGCACCAGAGGTGATAAACAGGTCGGCGACTTCAGACGCTGACATGGAACTGACCGCATCACGGTACTTTGCCTCGGCGTAGATAACTGGAGAAGCCTGCATACTGGAACGAATACGTTTTTCAGCACGCTCCACTTCCAGAGCCCCCGTGACAACACTGCGCAGATCACGAATAATTTTCCACTTGGCATTCAGATCTTCATCGCACCATTCATCCGGCACACTGTGGAAAGTCTGCATGTGCACACTTTCAACATCATCGCCATAACGTGAACGCCAAACTTCTTCTGCGGTAAAGCAGATAAACGGAGCCAACCATGTTGTCAGGCAATTGAACAATGTGTCCAGTACCGTGCGCACGGACCGACGCTGAATTGAATCAGCAGCGTCGCAATATAAACTGTCTTTGCGGATATCGAGATAAAACGCCGACAAATCAACCGCACAGAAGTAATGAATTTCAGCGAACAAATGATGGAACTCATAGTCATCACACGCCTTGCGGATAGACTTGTCCATTTCCCAGATACGATGTAATGCCCAGCGGTCCAGTTCTGGCATATCGCCAGCATCGACACGCTCAGCATCGTTGAAATCATTCAGGTTACCCAGCAAGTAGCGCATTGTATTGCGCAAACGACGATAGATATCAGCATTGGACTTCAGGATTTCCGGACCAATACGCAGATCATCGGAATAGTCTGAGCCAACCACCCACAGGCGCAGGATATCGGCACCATGCTGATCTATAACATTTTGAGGAGAAACAATATTGCCCAGAGACTTGGACATTTTCTGACCGTCCTCAGCCATAACAAAACCGTGGGTCAGGACCGCATCATAGGGGGCACGTCCACGTGTGCCACAAGATTCCAGCAAGGATGAGTGGAACCAGCCCCGGTGTTGATCTGTACCTTCCAGATAAAGCGAGGCTGGTGAAGCAAGATCATCACGGGCTTCCAGAACGAAACTATGGGTACACCCACTATCGAACCAGACATCGAGAATATCATGGACCTGCTCAAAATCATTAGCATCATAATCATCGCCAAGAAAACGCTGTGGGTCTGAAATGAACCATGCATCTGCGCCCTCAAGCTCTACGGCTTCCACAATGCGGGCCATCACGGCTTCATCACGCAGTGGTTCGCCCGTTTCCTTGGAGGTAAACACAGCAATCGGAACGCCCCAGGCACGCTGGCGCGATACACACCAATCAGGTCGATCGGCAATCATACTGCGGAGCCGTGTTTGACCGGATTGAGGAACAAACCGCGTTTCCTCAATAGCAGCCAGGGCTTTTTCTCTCAGGTCATTTGTTTCCATGGAAATAAACCATTGAGACGTATTGCGATAAATGATTGGAGCTTTCGAGCGCCAGCTATGGGGATAGCGGTGAACCAATTTACCTTTTGCAAGCAATCCGCCAGCCTCAGCCAATGTTTCGGCAATACCATCGCCAGCCTTGTAGACATGTTGCCCGGCAAATAAGGGAACATGAGCATAGAAACAGCCGTCTTCACCAACGGTTTGGGGAACTTCGACATCATTTTCAACACCAAGAACCCAATCCTCAGGACCATGGCCCGGAGCGATATGGACAATTCCGGTGCCGTCTTCGGCGGTGGCATAATCGGCAGATAACACACGCGCGTCATGTGCGTAGCCCTGGTCACGTAATGGATGATCACACACGGTTCCGACTATGTTGGAGCCTTTTAATGAGGCCACGGTATCGCAGCTTTCGATTTTGGTTTGTTCACAAAATGCATCCACCAGCAAGGTTGCAACAACCAGCTTGTCGCCAACTTTGGCAAGACTGTCATCGGCCACGCCTGTGATTGTGATGACGCTGTAATCGATTTCCGGCCCTACGGCGAGCGCCCGGTTGCCCGGCATAGTCCACGCAGTTGTGGTCCAGATAACAATAGCGGCCCCTTCAAGCTCAGGGGTTGTCGCTTCGCGAACCGGGAAGCGCACATGAATGGTGGTGGACGTATGATCGTGGTATTCGACCTCGGCTTCGGCAAGCGCGGTTTTTTCCACAGGCGACCACATCACAGGCTTGTCACCGCGATAAAGCGAGCCATTCATCAGGAACTTGCCCAGTTCCTTAACAATGTTGGCTTCGGCGGCGTAGGTCATAGTGGTGTAGGGATTGTCCCAGTCACCCAGAATACCCAAACGCTTGAATTCTTCACGCTGGATATCAATCCACTTTTCAGCAAACTCACGGCATTCCTGGCGGAATTCAACAACCGGGACTTCGTCTTTGTTCTTGCCCTTTTTGCGGTACTGTTCTTCGATCTTCCATTCAATGGGAAGCCCGTGACAATCCCAGCCCGGAACGTAAGTGGAGTTCTTGCCCATCATTTGCTGCGAGCGTGAAATCACATCTTTTAAAATTTTGTTGAGTGCATGGCCAATATGCAGGTGCCCGTTTGCGTAAGGAGGTCCATCATGCAGGATGAAAGGATCAAGGTCCTCACTCGCGCTTCGCTGGCTGTGATAAAGCTTATCGGCTTCCCAGCGCGCCAGGATTTCCGGCTCTCGTTTTGGCAGGCCTGCCTTCATGGGAAAGTCTGTATTTGGCAAAAATACCGTTGTTTTGTAGTCAACACTCATGGTTTGATCGCAATCTGTCTGAACATCTGAAATTTATAAGAAAAGAAACGCAGCGTTGCCCGCATACCCCTTAAAGGGCGCGGGCTATATAATTCGGCTTCGTGGCATTGATGCCTGAGCCGTAATCTTGATGATGCGTGTTTTCATGGGCGCAGATACTATCCCCGACCCTCATATTGAGCAAGGAATTCCCGCGCTTTTATGCAGTCAGCGGCAATGGCATCGGTCAACTCTTCCAAGCCATTGAATTTCATTTCCGGTCTGATGTAGTCCAGCAACTGAACACGCATGTGCTGGTCATACAAATCGCCTGCAAAATCAAAGAGATAGACCTCTAAAACCGATTCTTCAGTTTCAAACATGGGCCGAATACCCAAATTGGCTACCCCGTTTATCCAGTTCGGCAATTCTTCTGTATCGAGGGCAGCCCGAACGGCATAAATGCCCCGCTTGGGCTCCATATACTCATCCATATGGATATTGGCTGTCGGAAACCCGATGGTCCGACCGCGTTTATCGCCGTGTTGGACACGCCCGGTAATTTCGTAAGGCCGTCCGAGAATATCAGATGCCTGGGTCACATTGCCCGCTTGCAGAAATTCTCTGATCCGGGTGGAAGAATAAACCTCCCCGCTATCATCATTAATGGCACCCACGGCCGTCATACCAAAGCCCAGCTCCTTGCCCATATGGAGAAGAAACTCGCAATCACCCTTTCGAGCTTTGCCGAATGAAAAATCATAGCCGCAAACAACATGCTGGATGTCCAGATTGTCTTTCAACACTGTGCGCACGAAGTCCTCAGCCTCCATAGTGGCGAGCCCTTCATCAAAGCGCAATGCCATTAAAAAATCTGCGCCAAGTGGTGCTACAGCGTGAGATTTGGCCCGTAAAGGCGTTATTCTGAAGGTTGGCTGATCCGGCGTGAAGTAGGCGCGCGGATGTGGCTCAAAAGTCATCACACCCCAGGGAATTCCGGCGGCTTCAGCGATCCGTCGCGCTTCACCAATGACCCCCATATGCCCCAAATGGACACCATCAAAGTTGCCAATGGCAATCACCGAGCCTTTCAGCTCTTCGGGTAAATCATCGTAGTGTCGAAATATCTTCATGATGGTGAGAAGATTGCCCAGTGATTACAAAATGGCAAGCCTTAAGGCCTGTTGCTTATGCTTCGCGAGAAGAAACCATCATTGTCGCTTCACCGACGATGACAGGCTTGCCGCCAACTGTGCAAACGGTTTCCAGCTCAACAAAGCGTTTTTCCGGGACCAACTTAGTAATAGTAACACGCGCAGTTACCGTATCGCCAGCTTTGACAGGAGCCTTGAAACGCAGGTTCTGAGCAACATAAATCGCGCCAGGTCCAGGCAATTTAGTGCCGAGGGTTGCCGAAATAAAACCAACACTCAGCATGCCATGGGCAATGCAATCCTTGAACATGGTTTTGGCAGCAAATTCCTTGTTTAAATGCGCTGGATTGGTATCACCCGAGGTTCCGGCAAAATTAACAATATCCGTTTCCGTTACGGTTTTGGCATATGAATCGCTCATGCCTTCTTTGAGGTCTTCAAAGTAGTAGCCGTGAAGGCCGTCAAACTGGTCAACCGTATCATTCATGTCTTAAGCTCCTAAAAAATTAAATACGTGCATAGCACAAAGTAAGTTTACTAAACGATTTGATCCAGCGCTTTTGCCAGATTATCAACACTGCGATCAACGTTGTGGAGCTTGTCCAGACCGAACAGTCCCAATCGGAAAGTTTTGAAGTCGCCTGGCTCATCACACATCAAGGGAACGCCGCCAGCAATTTGCATGCCTTGGGCAGCAAACTTCTTGCCATTCTGGATATCGCCATCATCGGTGTAGCTGACCACCACGCCCGGTGCTTCAAATCCGGCTGCCGCTACACTTCTGAAACCTTTGCTGACCAGAAGGGCGCGGACTTTGGTGCCCAGATCCCATTGCTCGCCGCGAACTTTTTCCAGCCCGTAGTCTTCGGTCTCGATCATGGCATCACGGAATTTTACAAGCGCGTCTGTTGGCATGGTTGCGTGATAGGCATGTCCGCCGTTCTCGTATGCTTCCATGATGGACAGCCATTTTTTCAAATCACAAGCAAAGCTGGAACTGGTCGTTGCGTCGATTTCAAGACGGGCTTTTTCGCTGAGCATAACCAGACCACTGCAAGGCGAAGCGCTCCACCCTTTTTGAGGGGCGCTGATCAAAATATCAACGCCGACAGCTTTCATATCAACCCAGATTGCGCCAGAGGCAATGCAATCAAGTACAAACAGGCCACCAACGGAATGCACGGCTTCGGCCACGGATTTTAAATAATCATCGGGCAGAATAATACCGGACGCGGTTTCTACGTGCGGGGCAAACACAACATCGGGCTTTTGTGATTTAATTGATTCAACAACTTCTTCGATAGGGGCAGGTGCAAAAGCGGCCTGATTGCCTTCTTCAACCAATCGTGCCTTATGAACTATTTCCTCTGAAGGAATGTTTCCGAATTCAAAAATCTGGCTCCAACGGAAGCTGAAAAAACCGTTGCGAACGACCAGACATTTTTTCCCGGTTGCGTACTGACGTGCCACCGCTTCCATGGCGTAGGTTCCGCCACCGGGAACGACTACTGCTGAGTTTGCATTGTAAACACGCTTCAACGAAGTTGAGATATCGTTCATTACAGCCTGAAATGAGCCAGACATATGGTTAAGAGAGCGGTTCGTGAAGACCACTGAATATTCCAGTAGACCATCAGGGTCGACGCTTGAAACTGGGTTGCTCATTACATTCTCCGAAAATACTATTTAAAAGGTTTTAGGGTCGATTGGATTGGCACTGCCGACTTCCAGAGCCTGTTCAGCCTTATAGGCAGCTGCCAATAATAAATGTTCTGCACGGGGAGGGGCGACAAGTTGCATACCAACTGGCAAACCTGCTTCACTGAACCCGACAGGCAGTGACAATACCGGGCACGACGTCAGGCTTAATACACTCGGCAAGGCCAACCATTCCATGTAATTATCAAAGGCGTGATCACCCAGAGATTTGAGGGATTGCTGTTCTACATCAAACGGTAATGTACAGGCGGTTGGGCAAATCAGCAGATCATGGCTTTCGAAAAAAGTCACCATCTTGTGGTACAGTGTGCCACGCGCGCATTCGGCTTTTGCAACATCCTCTTGTGATTGCTTCAGGCCCTTTTCAATATTCCAGATAATATCCGGCTTTAGCAGTGCGCGGTTTGTGTCCAGCAGTTCACTCATCCCTGCGGCAAAACTGGCGGCGCGAAGAACCTGGAAGGTCTCCATGGAGCCTTTTATATCCGGCGCCTGATCTGTAATTTCCCACCCCATATCTGAGAGTTTTGTAACAGCGCGTTCGCACACTTTGATAACCTCAGGGTCAACCGGGGAAATGCCTAGGTCGGGGCTAAAGGCAACACGGCGTTTGCCTGAAAAATTCTTGAGCAACGAGCGAAAGGAGGCCTCCGGCTTACCCAAAGACAACGGATCTGCTGGGTGCATACCAACCATGGCATCCAGAAACAATGCTGTATCGGCGACATCACGCGCCATAGGGCCTTCGACAGCAAGAGTATTAAAGGGCTGCGGATTGGGGCCACTAGCGATGCGCCCCGGTGAAGGACGCAAACCGACAATGCCACAAAAGCTGGCGGGTGTTCTAAGTGAGCCACCAAGATCGGAGCCATTGGCAAGCCATACCTGGCCCGAAGCCAGTGCGGCTGCTGCCCCACCAGACGAGCCACCGGATGTGCGAGATGTGTCCCAGGGTGTTCTGGTTGACGGGAAAACTTCATTAAAGCTGTTTCCACCTGCACCAAATTCCGGCGAGTTGGATTTGCCAATAATCACCGCACCGTTGGCTTCCAATTGCTGGACCAAAATATCGGATTTATCCGGCACATGATCTGTATATATAGGTGAGCCATAGGTGGTGCGAACACCTTCAACATCGGTCAAATCCTTGATCGCCACAGGAAGGCCCGCAAGCCACGACGGGTCATTTCGACGCTCGCGCTGAGTATCCTTGTCGTCTTCAATTGTGCGCGCAACGTTTTCAGCTCTATCGCGGCACAAGGTCGGCAAGGCATGAACGTCATTATCGACGGCTTCAATACGCGTGTAAGCAGCGACAAGCGCTTCACTGGGTGAAACGGCACCTCGTTTAAGATTAGACACCATTTCCATGGCGCTCAGTTGATAAAGCTCACTCACTTCGGGGGCTCCTGTCAGAGAGTATCATTGGGAACGGGCTTTTTGCGCCGAACCAGTTTAGGGGTTGAGCGCATGGCAAAACCGCGCCTGAGTGTTTGCACTTCTGTTTCCGGGACATCTTCCTGATCATCGTCATTCAGTGCTGGTTCATCTTCTTCAATCGGTCTTTTGGAAAGAAAGTCCTTGTCATCAAACAGGTTTGATCTATCCGGTGCACTTTTGCGACGACGTGCAATGGACAACAGGGTCCGAGTAATCACAGGATGATCATGGGGCGAACGCTGGGCACGCAGAATATGGGCTCTGGAAATACTTTTTATGATCGATTCTGCCCTGTCGCCATCATCTTTGGAATCAATCCAGCGTAAATAGGCAGCAATTGTCCATGGATGTGCAGGCAGAACCCGGAGCTTGCGTTTGCTACACCAGTGTACAAATTCAGTCCAAGTCTTGTCGTGCTTCTGGCTTGACATGGCTCACCATTGCCCACCGTTAATCCAAGCGATAATGGTTAGCACTATGCTCCGAAAGAAGCCAGCACGCCGTTCAGCTCACGAAGACGGTTACGCCACATGGAAACATCTTCCTCGTCCGCATCCGGGTCTTCATCTTCAACCATCTGCTCATTCATCTTGTAGATAGCGTCTACAACTGAAATGACTTCTTTCAGGTGATCAGACGTAATGGCGTTGATGGTAACTTTGCCATCAAACAATAAATCGGCGCGTTCCATAGGCCCAAGGGCCTCAGACTTTTTGTCCAGATCATTCCATTGATCAATCCATTCATGGTAAACTGAACCGGGCGCAGCTTTTTGTCCCTTTAGTCCCTCATCCATATGGCCCACGATGCTCATGAACTCATATACGGAAAACTGTATCTTGGACATTGCGTGCTCCTGAAATTCTATTAGCCGGATAAGGGGGAATGATTATATCTTCAATTTCTAATAACTTGAAGTTGGTGCCCCCAGCCGGACTCGAACCGGCACGCCCGTAAGGACAACAGATTTTGAGTCTGTCGCGTCTACCAATTCCGCCACAGGGGCCCCGAAAAACCTTAGCGGCATGATACCCATCGCGAACCCCGGGTCAACATCTCAAATGCACCTTTTGATATTTTATTTTGCTGATAGGGGGCATGTCTGATATTGAAGTGCCCGAAACAAGCATTTTGAGCCCTATTTTACGAAAATCAAGGATATGAAACTGTGTTAAGACGCCTCTATGACTGGACGATGGACCTTGCTGCCCATAAAAGGGCAAGTTGGGGTTTAAGTGCCGTATCCTTTATTGAAAGCTCTGTATTCCCAATTCCTCCAGATGTTTTGCTTATTCCCATGGTTTTGGCAGAACGCCGCAAGGCCTGGTTCTATGCTTTGCTGTGTACGGTTGCGTCTGTTCTTGGTGGAATCCTTGGCTATGGCATCGGACTGTTTGCTTTCGAGCAAATTGGCCAACCCATGCTGGAGCTCTACGGATATGCAGAAAAATTCTCAACCTTTCAGGATAAATACGCTGAGTGGGGAGCCTGGGCTGTCTTCATCGCAGGGATCACACCGTTTCCTTATAAAGTCATAACAATCCTGAGCGGTGTTGCGGCCCTCAATCCGGTTGTCTTTATTGTTGCCTCTATTTTGGCGCGTGGTATCCGGTTTTTCCTTGTTGCAGGCGTACTCTGGAAATTTGGTGAGCCCATGCGGGAATTTATCGAACGCCGGCTTGGCCTCTTAACGGTGGTTTTCTGCGCATTACTGGTTGGTGGATTTGTGTTGGCAAAGTTTATTATTGAGTAATAGCCCAAAGGCCTCTTTAATAAGCTCAAGAACAAGATTCCAGATAAAGAACGAGAGAGAATACTGTGAGCCTGCTTTTTCACCCTGACGGAAAACCCGATTGGCCACGACTGGTACCCTTCAGCCTTATCTTTATCTGTGTTTCCGCTTTGGGCATTGCCTATACGGCGCAGTATGGTTTTGAAATCAAGCCCTGTATTCTCTGCCTGTATCAACGTATTCCCTATGCCCTGACCAGTGTTATTGCCCTTGCCGGCATAATGATGCCCCGTGGGCAAGGGCGCAATATTCTGACAGGCATTTGCATTCCGGTGCTTTTGGTCGGCGCAGGCATTGCCATCTATCATGTGGGGGTTGAACAGCACTGGTGGGTTTCCGCCGCTGGATGTGGTGGTTCTCTTGCCACAGAAACCACCATCGCTGATTTTCAGGCTGCCCTGCAAAAAGTGCCGGAAAAACCCTGTGATGCCATAGACTGGACGCTGTTTGGCTTGTCCATGGCGGTTTATAATGCGGCACTTTACACAGCTCTTGGAATCGCAACGTTTCTTGGTTTGCGCAAAATGATCGCAAAAACCCGGTAGTCCAGATTGAAGATCAAGCCTGCAATTCTTATATGACAACCTGTAAAGAAGGTTTGAGCACAGTGAAAAAACCAGTTTCCTATAAGCCCGGCGATCTCAGCCCGGCGAAGTCAATTGAGCGCATGATCCGTGTTGATCATGCAGGCGAGTATGGTGCCATGCGCATCTATCAAGGCCAGCTTGCGATCCTTGGCAAAAGCTCCGACGGTCCTGTCATAGCGGAAATGGCCGAACAGGAAGCTGAACATCTGGAAATATTTGAGAACCTTGTGGTTGAGCGCCGGGTGCGCCCCACCGCCTTGTTGCCGCTTTGGCATCTGGCGGGCTTTGCGCTTGGTGCAGGGACAGCATTAATGGGCAAACGAGCCGCCATGGCCTGCACCATCGCCGTGGAAGAAGTCATTGATGAACATTATACCCGCCAGGCAGATACCCTGAAGACCGTTTCAGGGGACACAGAATCAGAGCTATACGACACCTTCGTGCGCATCGGTGAAGAAGAACAAGAGCACCGAGATACCGCCATAAATCATGGCGGGCAAGATGCTCCGGGCTATGATATACTCTCGTCAACTGTCAAATCGGGAACCCGTCTGGCGATCTGGTTATCAGAGCGCATTTAAGACGCGGCCTTAAGATAATTCAAAATGAAACAGGGGAAAAATGTCTATATTTAAAAACCACAGTCCTGAAAATATGGCCGATCCAGTATCGGCTTATGCTCATGGTGTTTCTGTAGAAGGCGCAACACGCTGGCTTCATATTTCTGGTCAGGTTGGCGCCCGGTCCCGTGATGGTGTGAGCGCCGACAGCGCCAAACAAATGAATAAATGCTGGGAACGGATTTTTGCCGTCCTTGCCGATGCTGGAATGGACAAGACCAACCTCGTCAAAATTAACGTTTACATGACACGCCCGGAAGATGTCGAACTCTATCGTGAAATTCGCGAACAGCAGATGGAAGGCCATATTACGGCCTCAACCTTACTCATCGTATCCGGTTTCGCGGACCCGAGCTGGGTGGTGGAAATAGAAGCTATCGCAGCAGCTTAAAGATTGCTTTCAGGCCACTTTTGTAATCCGGGTAACGAAGTGTGATCCCAAGTTCGGATTTCATGCGTTCGTTACTGACGCACCGATTATCCTGCCAAAAGGTCAAAGCCATGGGTGACATGGTTTTGACCAACTCCTCAAACGGAATATGTGCCGGTGGTTTTATTTCCATCAGCTCATAGGCATAAGTCGCCACTTCGGAAGGCTCTATAGGGAGGTCATCACAGACGTTATAGACTGCGCCGGGATTCGGCTTGTTCATGGACGCTTCAAGGGCCTGAACAATATCATCCACATGAATGCGATTGAACACGTGCCCCGGTTTTTCGACCCGGCGCAAACGATTGTCTTGATAGCTTTCAAACACACTGCGCCCGGGGCCATAAATTCCGGGAAGGCGAAAGGTGTGAACTGGCAACGCATCTTGCGCAAACAAGGCGCGCCATTTGCTTTCCGCATCTGCACGGCGTTTGGAGCGGGGGGAACTGGGGTTAATCGGACTGGTTTCATCAACCACTTTCCCATCCGTATTCCCATAGACGCCGGTGGTGGATAAATATCCGATCCAGCTGATGTGGCGGCAAGTCTTCACAAGATCAGAAATTGGATCCCCATCCAGGCCCGGAGGAACCGTGCTTAAAACATGCGTGGCGTCCGAAAGTGGAAGCTCCGAAATACCTTGATCGCCTTCCTGACTGTCAAAGACAAACGCATTCATCCCTTCCTCTCGCAATTTAGGGATCTGGGAAGATTCACGAACGCTGCCTGAAACCTTCCAGCCATTGCCCA
>JABJOR010000431.1 GCA_018664265.1 Rhodospirillales bacterium | reverse complement strand
TATGCTGGAAGCGGGGGCGCGTTCATCAGGGCCTGCCGGAAGAGGTTGGCATGGATGTATCCGTATTCACCCGCGCAGGTGTTGAGCGTGTCCAGCGCTTTGCACTGGAACTGGCCCGCTCGCGCCCGCGAAAGCTTTTGACACTGGTCACCAAATCCAATGCCCAGCGCCATGGAATGGTCATGTGGGACGTCGTGTTTGATGCTATTAAAGGCGACTACCCTGACGTTACCACGGATAAAATGCTGGTAGACGCCATGACAACTCGCATGGTGCTTGATCCAAAGTCCATAGACACAGTCGTCGCAACCAACCTGCACGCCGATGTATTGAGCGATTTGGCGGCAGCCCTGAGCGGCAGTATGGGCATTGCCCCGACTGCCAACCTCAACCCGTCGGGCACATTTCCTTCCATGTTTGAGCCTATCCACGGATCGGCATTCGACATCATGGGTAAAGGTATAGCCAACCCGATCGGGGCTTTCTGGTCTGCCTCCATGATGCTGAGCCATCTGGGTGAAAAAAATGCGGCAAGACAGTTAATGGATGCCATTGAACGGGTCACTGGTGCAGGCAACGTACGCCCGGCTGACCTTGGTGGCACAGCCACAACCCGCGAAGTTACCGATGCAGTCTGTGAGGCTATTCAGGGAGCAAACGTTTAATAATCGGTTGCCTTATTATCTTGTTTATTTTTATATATCTTTAGGGACTCTAAAAAATAACATTGCTTCTAAAAAAGAATAACTTTATTAGTGAAATTGAGTGTTATCGTACTCATTTGTAAACTTGAATATAAAATCTGTAGGAACATTGGAAAATACTTGCTTGCTTGCTGGCGCATGCGCTTGGCTGGCAGACTTGTATCAAAGCATCAGGAGTAGCAAGACAATGCAGTTGAGCATCGTAAAGAAAATTGCCATTGGAAATGTTGGGCAAATCATTGGTATCGCCGCCCTGTTTTTTGCATTTTGGTCAACCAATGAAAGCCTGCAAGACATAAAATCCCAGGTAAATGAAAATGCCACCCATGGAATAGCCATGTTGGAAACATTTGCTGGGGATGTTGAAAACACCCTTCAAGTATATGGAGAGCAAATCCAAAGTGGGGCTTCAAGCGAAGACCTGAAGGCAACTCAAGGACAGATCAGCCATCTCCTTAATAATCTCCAACAGGATTATCAAGTTAAGCAATCTGAAGATAACAATACGATCAATACTGTAATAGAAGGTGTGATTGCACTTGGCCTGGCAACCATGATTGGACGCGCTGTCTGGCAATTGCTTGTTCTGGCCTACTTCATGTTCATTGCACGCTTTACACTTAAACGGCCTCTCAATCGTATTACAGAGGCGGCAGAAAGACTGGCACAAGATGACCTGGATGTCGTCATCACGGATACCAAGCGCCAGGACGAAATCGGTGATATGGCTCGCGCCGTAGAAGTCTTCAAGACCAATGCCATAGAGGCTCGCCAATTGCGAATTGAACACGAAGCTGAACAAGTCGAAATTCAGGCAGAACGTGAAGAACGACAAGCAAAACAATTGGCTGAACGAGATGCAGATTTATTGCGCAAAGAAGAAGAGCAACGTTCTACCCAGAGCACAATCAAACATAACATGCTGGAAATGTCAGACTCACTGGATGGAGAGGTTCAAACCACCGTTACAGCAGTGGTGAACAAGTCTGATGAAATGGCAGAATCAACAAACATTATGATAGGCAAAATGGAGAATGTGATTGAGAGCACCCATCAGGTTTCCACAGCCGCCCAGATGGCAGCCAGTAATGTAAATGACGCGGCCAGAGCCGCAGATGAACTATCCCGAGCCGTGAATGACGTTGGCGAGGAAGTTAGTCGCTCCCGTGACATAGCACAAAAAGGTGTCCGTCAGGCACGACAGTCTACTGAAATGGTCGAAGGACTGGACACCACAGCACAAAAAATAAGTGAAGTTGTCGGGTTGATCAATGAAATCGCTGAACAAACAAACCTGCTGGCGCTGAATGCAACGATCGAAGCTGCACGCGCTGGTGAGGCTGGCAAAGGATTTTCTGTTGTTGCATCAGAAGTCAAAAATCTTGCTAACCAGACAGCAAGGGCAACGGAAGAAATTTCAGCGCAAATCAACGGCGTCCAAAGTGCTACAAAAGAAACAGTCGGTGCTATCAGAGAAATTGAAGATATCATAAGCCAGATCGATACAGCGACGAATTCCATAACGTCCTCTGTACAGCTACAGGACGAAGCAGCAATCCAGATTGCCAACAATTTAGCCGAGGCTGAACGACAGACCAATGATGTTGCAGGACAGATGGAAAGCATCTCCACAACAGTTGGTGAAACTGGGCAGCTCTCTGATATGGTTCAGACCAATGCCACTTCAGTATCAAGTGACATTCGCAATCTTCAAGATCGCTTAACGTCAATTCTACGACATTCTGATGCAGGAAACAGACGCGAAGCAAATCGTACACAAGTTAACCAAACTGTCCGCTTAAAGCATGGCGAAGCATGGGAAGAAACAAACTTGAGAGATGTTTCCGATCTGGGTGCCCTACTCGACCCGGTTCCCGAACTTGATGTTGGCAGCTCTGTTGAGATTGAGCATTCAGAACGTGGTATGCTTACAGGGAATATATTGCGCCGGGAAGAAGGCGCTATGGCGGTAGCATTCAGAACATCGTAAAACAGGCAATACCCCACCCTCTCTACAGTAATTGATTGCATGGACAAGAGGTGCAATAATGGGTAGGGGGTTATCATGCATGTAATTTTGTCAGCTCTTATTATCTTATCGTATTCGGTATTTTCGCCAATAAATGCTGTTGCTCAATCTGGAATTTCAGCCCCCTCTCCTGTGGGCATTGATTATAACGGAATCACGATTATAGGAAACTACCCTCCATCCGGTGCTTCTTTTGACGTACCCATTGTGGACCCGAATGTAGCCATAGAAAGCCTTATTGAAGCGCTCGATCTGATAACAAATAAATCCCCGTTCAGCGTCAAACAAATTGAAACCCTGAAACAGGATGGTGATGTGGTTATACTTTATGAACCACAATTTCCTGATCAGAAAGCTAACTTCGCGACCTTGCGAATAGCTCTTTTCATGCCTCAATTTGCTGAACATAAAAGCAATTCATCACATGGCAAAAACTATATCGTTATGGTTAGCCGCCACGGTATCAAATGGGAACCTCGTGAACTGGCATCTGTCATTGTTCATGAACTGGTCGGTCATGGGATGCAGCATTTTGAAGATCGTCTGGATATACTGCGCCCCACTGACAAGGAATGCGAAGCATGGCTTTACGAAGAAATGGCCCATCAGGATTTTGGTATTGATAAATTTTCGAGCCAAAGCGTCCGATTTAAAAAAGAATTGATTTATAATTGTGATGGCTTTCTGCGTCACCTCCGCACAAGTGACCCAGCTGGTCTGGCAGTTTGGGAGGTTCTCAATCCTGATGTCCCTAAATTGCTCACCCATTTTGAAGATTATCTTGATGATTTACGTCGCCGTGGGGTCATGAAAAAAACCCTCAATATTATCAAGGAAAATCAAGAGGCTGAATTTGAGAAAATTTTCAATGAAGGCACAGCAGACGATTTATATAAAACTGGCCGACTCTACCGCGAAGGTGTTGGTTTAAAAACGGATCTTGTAGAAGCCGAAAAATGGTTTGAAAAAGCCGCTAACCTGGGTCATGCAGAGGCGCAAAATGACCTCGTTGTAATTCAGGAAAAACTGGGCCTCATGTATTATGAGGGGCAAGGCGTTAAACAAAATTCAAACGAAGCCATTAAGTGGTTCCATAAAGCAGCAGAACGTGGAAATATTTTTTCACAAACGAGACTTGCCTATATCTACATATCAGGCACGGGAACTCAGCAAGATTTCTCCAAGGCTGAAATATGGTCTCGCAAGGCTGCCCAACAAGGTGATGCCACCGCGCAATATTATTTGGGTCTTATGTATCAAGAAGGCGATGGCGTTGCGCAGGATTACGATGAATCCGTAACATGGTATCGCATGGCTGCCGAACAGGGTTTTGATTACGCACAATTAAACCTGGGTGTTGCATACTTCAAAGGCCAAGGCGTTACACAAAATTATGCAGAGGCCATAAAGTGGTATCGCGAATCTGCCGAACAGGGAAATGCTATTGCCCAGTTGAATATGGGCGACATCAGTAAAAAAGGCCAAGCCATACCACAGGATCATGTGGAAGCTGCGTATTGGTATCACAAAGCCGCTGATCAGGGTGTTGTTAAAGCTCAATACTCTTTAGGTATCATGTTCGAAAAAGGTGAAGGTGTTTCACAAAATTTTACGCAGGCTAAAAACTGGTACCTTAAAGCAGCCGATCAGGGGAATGCATTCTCACAGTATAAACTGGGTGGCTTGTATTCAAAAAAGGAAAGCGGTTTACAGGACTTCGAGAAATCTGTGGATTGGTATCTTAAAGCTGCGGATCAAGGCCATGCATTTTCCCAATATAAACTTGGCGGGCTATACGATAAAGGCAACGGTGTTCCACAAAATTTTAAAGCCGCAGCAAAGTGGTATGAAAAAGCAGCCAACCAGATGAATTCCTTTGCACAATACAAACTTGGCCTTTTACATCTTAAAGGCAGTGGTGTTCCAAAAGACATTGTACTCGCCCACATGTGGCTAGACCTCGCTGCATCCAATGGCAACACCTCGGCTAAAAAAGTGCGCGACACTCTTGCAAGTAAAATGTCCCGTGAGAATTTGTTAGAGGCCCAAAAACGTGCTTCTGAATGGGAACCAAACTGACATAGAACAATGCCATTTGGGTAACTTCCTCTATATGAATTGTGAATTTTTAAGCTAGAAATTTCGGCGTGATAAATCAATGATGGATATGTATATTGCTCTTGAACCACTTTAAGTCGATATAAAACATCAGCTTGGCAAGTCGCATTTCATCCAAGGAGACATTATGATATAATCAAATTCAGTATGAAGAATATCAGGAGAGCATCAAGTTGGTAAAGTGATTACGAAGTGATTTATAAGGTCACGGTAAATGAAAGCACTTCTATCGCCGACGTGACAGTTTTTCATCCAATATCAACTCGTTGCCATGACCGCCGTACTGAGCAGCATCCTCGTAACTTTATTGACATGGTTGATTCAGGGCAAAATTGAAGACCCAACACGTACAAACAATGCAAATGTTCTTACCACAGTCGTTAAGATTCCCCACCAGACTGCCCAATTATGGGCGAAAGAACAGAAGGTTGAGGCTCTCATATGGGCCGGGCTGCCTTCCAGTTTACTTTGCCACTTACAATGCAGTTGCCCCGTTTTGAAATCACAGAGAAAGATTTAAAATGATAAAAGTCGAAGAATTTTCAAATATGTCGATCCTGGTGGTTGATGATGATCATTTCACAAGCAAAACCCATGGCGATATTGCAGCGACTCTTGGGGTTGGAAATGTTGTTGTGACAGGAAATGGCAGTGAAGCAATTAACGAAATTGAAAAAGGTGACATCAGGTTTGACGCCATATTGTTGGATATAATAATGCCTGAGTATGATGGCGTAGAATTCATACGCCACTTAAGTGTCGAAAACATTGATATTCCAATTATCATTGTAACAGGGGCGCCAAACGATATTGTCCATATTGTGGAAAGCCTGGGTAAAGCCTTTAGTGCTCCAGTTCAGGCCATTGTCCGAAAGCCGTTGTCACCCAGTGTTTTAAAGGCGCTCCTTGAAGAGCTTGATTGACGAATGAGGTATTCATACCAGCCTCGCTCTTGATAAAAAAATTGAAAAACATCTTAATGAATATTGAGGACTCTAATTAAGAACATGAAAATACAATATAAAATCCGGAAAAATAACAATCTGCTAAATATATCGAAAGATTAATTTCAAGAGAAAACTTTGAAATAAATCTAAAGTTAACACATGCTCTTTTAGAATTGTGCCATAGATATAGTTCTGACATCACCAAAAAGATCATGTCTCATGATACAGAAAAATGAAAACCCCGGTGGTCACCAGCAGCCAAGTGTTGCGGTATACGCACTTGATACTGCTCTTACCCGGCAAGATGAGTTCGATAAAGCAGCCGAACGCAAGCGCGAGCTTGAACATGCTGCCGAAATCAGGCGCGAGCATGAAAGGCGTGATGCCGAGGCTCGTCAAATTGTTGAACAGGCCTCTCAAAAACCGCAGAACGCTGCGCAAGACCAGGATGCTGTAGAGCCCGAAATCTATCGCGGTGATGGCAATGCAGCCAATATAGAAGAATCACGCGGCGAAAATCTTCATATTTTGACTTAAAATCTCATTGATTATTACCCCCGAACACTCATTTCTCTGGTAGAGATTTAAAAAACCATATATGGGTTTTTAAAGACAATACTGGAGCAAACTTACATGGCGATTTTGTTGGGGTTCGATACCGGGGGAACCTATACCGATGCGGTGATCTATGATGAAGATCAGGGAGTTTTGGCGTCCGCCAAATCCCTGACCACCAAGGCGGACCTGTCTATAGGTCTGGGTAAGGCCTTGAACGCCCTGCCCGAAGAACAAGTCGCTAGCGCCCGTCTGGTATCGGTCTCTACAACACTTGCCACCAATGCTCTGGTCGAGGCCCATTCCTCCCCGGCAGCGCTAATCATGATTGGGCAAGGTCCAGAAGCCCTGCAACGTGCGGGATTAGGTGAACTGCTCGGTGATGGACCGGTTGCATTCATCAATGGCGGTCATACCGGGCTGGGCTCGGAAAATGAACCACTGGATGAAGAAGCTCTCAAAAAAGCTATTCATGAGCTGGCACCAGACGTGGATTCCTTTGCCGTTGCTGGATATTTTTCCGTACGCAATCCAGATCACGAAGACCGTGCTCGCACTATGATCCTTGAGCTGACAGATCGTTCTGTGACCTGCTCACACGAGCTGTCAACCAATCTGGACGCGCCCAGGCGTGCCCTGACAACTTTGATCAATGCACGTCTCATTCCCTTGCTTCAAAGTCTGATTATTTCCGTTCAGAAACTTATGGTGGAACGTGCCATAAAAGCACCTCTTATGGTTGTACGTGGCGATGGATCTCTCATTTCTGCTCAATCAGCATTACACCGTCCCGTTGAAACGATTCTGTCAGGCCCGGCAGCCAGTGTGATCGGGGCTAGCCACTTGTCCGGAATCAACGATGGTATTGTGTCTGATATGGGCGGTACCACAACGGATGTGGTGATGTTCACAAACGGCCGCCCCACAGTAAACAGAGACGGTGCCATGGTCGGTGGATGGCGCACTATGGTTGAGGCCGTAAACGTGCGCACCTATGGTTTGGGCGGGGACAGCGAAGTCCCCGCCCAAACCATAGGTGCGCACGTTTACGGCCTCAACCATAGTGCGCCATCCACCGACCATGGCACACTAT
>JABJOR010000430.1 GCA_018664265.1 Rhodospirillales bacterium | reverse complement strand
TTGGGTGTCGGTGCCAGAAAAAGTGTCGAAAACAGCTACGCCGATACAGTTGTTATGGCGGCGGTGCGGAAATTGTATGGTGATGTCATTTAATTCGTTGAAACAATCATTACCAGTCTACGTATACCTGGTATATGTATTTTCGCCTTATTAAGGTTGTTGGATAAATTTATTCCTGTTATTTACCTGCTATATATAGCCATTACTATTTTTTCTCCTAGGTAGACGTAAGGGCCAGACACTTGCAAAATTTACAGGAAACACTTGCCAGCGAAGGCTTGGCTTTTGTTTATCAACCTCAAGATATAGTTATCAACCTTTGTTTAGCTTTTATAATAGGGATGATAATTAGTGCCACATACAAGTCGACCCATAAAGGGCTGAGTTATTCTCAATCCTTTATGCTAACGCTGGTTTTCGTCAGCTTGGTCGTATCTATGGTGATGATGGTTATTGGAAATAATCTGGCCCGCGCTTTTGCTCTTGTTGGTGCGCTCTCGATTATTCGATTCAGGACAGTGATCAAGGATACCAAAGATACCTCCTATGTTTTCATGGCACTGGCGGGCGGTATGGCTTCCGGTACATCCAGTTATTTTCTAGGCATTATCGGCACGGTAATGTTTGTTATTGTGTCGTATATTTTACACGTAACCAATTATGGCTCCTTTTACAAAAGTGAATTTATTCTGCGATTTCGATCCCAGCGTTCTTTGGAGGAAAGAGGGTACACATCGATTTTTACGGACCAGACGCGCAGTGCCAGCCTTTTACACGTTGAACCTTCTGGGGATCAAGAAACCAGCGTTTTGACTTTTGATATATTACTTAAAAAAGATATTACTCCTGAAAGATTTTCCAGAGAAATTGCAGGCGTTGAAGGTGTTAGTGAGGTAACCTTGGTGGCATCTAAAGTGGATGTTGATTATTAGTTGCTTCTGGTCAGCTGGTCGCATTTTTATCGGCAGTAGAGTGTTATGAAAACTGTAAAATATGCTTCAATCTTAATTCTTCTCATTGCGGCCCTTGCTGTGGGAACACTGTCATTGAGCGGCTCAGCAAGACACATTGCATTTCGCATGGCAATTGAAATGCCCCAATTTGTAACCCGACTCCGTCTATCTTCGGCCATGGAATCTCGAGACTTTTCAAATGCAGTACGAGTGTTGGGTTATCAACTCGCAATTGCGGAAAAAACGTCGTTTGGTCAAAGTGGAATGTTGCCGGGGATCATTGATAATACCCGCTTCGTAGTTAAAGAGCTTTCACTTAAAGGTGAAGGTGCCATCCTCGTTCCATATTTGACGCGCCTTGTTGATTATCGGGTAGATCTTTTTTTACCACAATTATGGTTGGCTCAGGCGACGCTCCAATCTGACCCGGAAAGCGCGATCACGATCGCCCGCAAGGCGCAAAAATTACTTCCCTCTGATGACCGTCCTTACAGGGTTATAGCCCAAGCAGCGCTAAAATTAGGGCAGGACTCCGTTTTAAGTAAAACCTGTTCTGACTACGCGACAGCAATTCTCGGCGGCTATCATCCCTACGAATACAATCCTCTTTTTGGTGGCATAGGCATACATTATTTTGGATTGGAATTTAAAGGCGAAGAATATAAAGACAATATTGTCCGCCATGAAGGACTGAAGATTGGGAAAGAAACGGCTTACTCATTTAATTTGTCATCACCTCAAAGTTTTGAAAACCTGCGTGTTCACCTCGGCCTGCCTCCTGGAATTCGCATAGAGCTTCATGGAGTGAAACTGTTTAAAGAAGGTTTGCGGGTTGGTGAAGTTACGGCAAATGCTGTGAACCTGAGTGCCCGACATGGCGCATTCGATAATCAATCATTGATCACTTCATCACGTGACGGTGACATCTTGAATATTGGCTTGAAGCAAAATTTTGAAGCCGACCAAGTAACTTTGATCCTGAGTATTAGCAAGTTGCCCCTTTTGATAGCTGACAACTGCTAGGCGGGCTGAAATGCGATATTTTCACCGCAAACATATTCTGGTTATAGCGGCGTTTTTGATTCTCGGAGTGCTCTTCAGTGCGGCTAAAGAGCTGCATACTATTTGGGTAATCCGTTATGCAACGCTCTATTCTCTCACTGATAATCAAAGTCTTATGACTAAGTTTATTAATAGTGCAGAAGCTTACTTTCAAACCAAGGTGCTTGCTAATCAGGATAAAGGATTGCCCTTTGTTCGTCTTTATATTCCTGAACAAGCA
>JABJOR010000429.1 GCA_018664265.1 Rhodospirillales bacterium | reverse complement strand
TTAGTGTGTGTGGTGATTGTGACAGGCCGGGCATTTACGAGCTTCCCTATGGCATCAGTGTTACAGAACTCATGCAGATGGCAGGGGCGCAGGACGTTGCTGCCATTCAGGTCGGTGGTCCCAGCGGCCAGCTCATTGGTCGAGACGCCTTCCATCGCAAAATCTGTTTCGAAGATCTCGCAACAGGCGGCTCTATCATGATGTTCTCATCGAAGCGCAATGTTCTCGAAATTGTTGATTACTTCATGGATTTCTTTATCGAGGAAAGTTGTGGCTTTTGTACGCCGTGTCGAGTCGGCAATGTCTTCCTTAAAGAACGGATTGGCAAAATTCGCAAAGGGCATGCTGTTCCTGACGATATCGACTACCTCAAAGAATTGAGTAATACGATCATCAAGACCAGTCGATGCGGACTGGGGCAAACCTCTCCCAATCCGGTTCTCTCCAGTATCGCGAATTTTCCACTGATTTTTTCTGCGCTGATCAAGGAAAATGAAGATGGTTTTGAATCCAACTTTGACATTCAAAGTGCGCTGGAGGAATCGCGGCGCATTGCCAAGCACCGCTCGTATATCTATGACCCTGATTTTGCTGATGAGTAACATGAAATGACTGAAAAAAAATTCAAGTTTACGATTGATGACCAGGAAATTGAGGCCAGCGAAGGCCAAACCATCATGCAGGCAGCTGATGATGCCGGTATCTATATCCCCAGGCTTTGTGATGTGGAAGGGTTACGTCATCAGGGGAGCTGTCGTGTTTGTACAGTCACGGCCAACGGCCGTACAACGGCAAGCTGCACTCAACCAGCCGAAGAAGGGCTGGAAGTGGAAAATGAGAATGAAGAATTGTTAAATTATCGACGCGACTTGGTTCGCATGCTGTTTCACGAAGGTAATCACCTATGTCCCATATGCGAGGCCAGCGGAAACTGTGAACTACAGGCCATGGCATACCGTTTGAGCATCACCCAACCGACCAAGTTCCCTTACCTGCAACCGGTTCGATCACTGGATGCCAGCCACAAGGATATTGCGCTTGATACCAATCGCTGTATTCGTTGTGGTCGCTGTATTCGCGCATCACAAGATGTAGACGGCAAGGGTGTTTTTGGGTACGTCGGACGCGGTATAAACCGCCGTGTCGGGGTCAATGGTGATAATCTCGCAGATACCGATGCAGAGATTAGCGATGTTGCCATAGCCCCGGAGACTTGCCCGGTCGGGTGCATCATTCGAAAGGGTATTGGTTTCAGCAAACCCATCGGCAAACGGGAGTTTGACCTTTCGATAATCGGTGATCAGCCTCCTGGAGGCTCAGATGACTGAAGTTGTTCAAAAGAAGCGAATTGCAACGGCATCGCTTGCCGGGTGTTTTGGCTGTCATATGTCCATACTTGATATTGATGAACGTATTCTGGAATTGATTAAGGTGGTTGAATTTGACCGTTCGCCACTGAATGATTTAAAAAAATTTACCAAACGATGTGATGTTGGATTAATAGAGGGTGGTTGCTGTAACGAAGAAAACGTTCATGTCTTGCAGGAATTCCGCCAAAACTGCGATGTGCTTATTGCAGTCGGACAGTGCGCTATCATGGGAGGCCTTCCCGTCATGCGAAACTCAATCATGCATTCAGATGATCCTCTTAAAGAATGTTTTGATGAGGCCTATATTTCTAGCCCCTACATTCAAAATTTAAATCATCAGATTCCAAATGATCCGGCCCTTCCGTTGATCCTGGACTCGGTTTATTCCTGCGTTGAGGTCGTCAAAATTGACTATCAGATACCAGGATGCCCGCCTAACGGAGATATGCTTTGGTCAACTTTGACGGCCTTATTAAATGGTACGCCGGAAAGCCTGCCGCGTGAACTAATCAAGTACGATTAATGGTGAGTGAGTAAACAAAATGGCAAAACGCAAAATAATTGAAATTTCACCAGTCACGCGCGTGGAAGGTCACGGCAAGGTAACCATTCATCTTGATGAAGACAACAATGTGCATGAGGCACGACTGCATATTGTGGAATTTCGTGGTTTTGAGCGCTTTATCCAGGGGCGCTTGTTATGGGAAATTCCTGTTATTGTGCAGCGCTTGTGTGGAATTTGTCCGGTCAGTCATCATCTCGCAGCTGCTAAAGCCATGGATCAGATCGTCGGCGCTCACCAGTTAACACCCACTGCTGAAAAGATGCGCCGTTTGATGCACTACGGGCAAGTCATGCAAAGCCATGTGTTGCACTTTTTTCATCTGTGTTCTCCCGATCTGCTGTTCGGGTTTGGCTCTCCTGTGGAAAACCGCAATATTTTCGGCATCATCAATGAATTTCCAGAGCTTGCCACGCAGGCTGTCATGATGCGAAAGTTTGGCCAGACAGTCATCCGCATGACTGCAGGCAAGAAAATTCATGGAACTGGTGCAATTCCAGGCGGGATCAACAAAAATTTGAGCATAGAAGAACGTGATATTCTGCTTGGCGATATCGATCAGATGTTGGAATGGGCGCAAGGAGCCTTGAAGCTCGCCAAGGATTACACACTTGATAATCTTGAACTGGTCAATGAATTTGGGACGTTCCCCTCCAGCCATATGTCGCTGGTGCGTGAAGACGGAACTTTGGATCTATACCATGGTAACATGCGCGCCCTGGATGCCATGGGGGAAGCAATTTTCGATCAGGTGGACTATCGTAAATATCATAAATACCTGGTCGAGGATGTGCGATCCTGGTCCTATATGAAATTTCCGTTCATCAAGGATTTAGGGACTTTGGATGGCTGGTACCGGGTCGGCCCATTGGCGCGTATGAACACAGCCAGCCGTATTGATACACCACTTGCCAACTCAGCCCATCGTGAGCTGAAAAGCGTTAGTGGTGGCGAGCCAAACCAGACGACACTTGCCAACCATTGGGCTCGGATGATCGAGGTCGTGCATTGTGTCGAAAAAATTAAAGAACTGCTTCATGATCCTGAGCTTCAGGGTGATGATCTGATCGTAAAAGGTGACCGTCAGGAAGAAGGCATTGGCGTTATTGAGGCCCCGCGTGGCAATCTTATCCATCACTATAAAGTCGATGAAAATGATCAGGTTCAGTTTTGCAACCTGATTGTTTCCACAACCCACAATAACGAAGGAATGAATCGTGCAGTAGCCTCTGTGGCCAAAAAATATATATCCGGTCAGCAAAAGATCACCGAAGGCATGCTTAATCATGTTGAAGTTGCTGTACGTGCCTACGATCCATGCCTGTCGTGTGCCACCCATGCTCTGGGGCAAATGCCGTTGGTGGTCGAGCTGTATGACGTCGAGGGCACTCTGCTGGACCAAGGTTCGCAGTGTCTATAAACGATCGACAAAGCTCCGTCTTAATCATCGGTTATGGCAATCCGGGCCGCCGGGATGATGGTCTTGGCCCGGCGCTCGCCAAACGCCTTGAAGCTGCCAGCCCTGCTGGCGTTGAAGTGGATATCGATTATCAGCTGAATATCGAACATGCCCATGATCTTGCCAACTTTGATATCGTAATTTTCGCGGATGCTGCTGTGAATGAAGGGGAGGCATATTATTTCCGCGAGATCAAAGCTGGAAACCCGACCAGCTTTTCAACCCACAGCGTTTCCCCACAAGCCGTATTGCGATTGGCAAAAGACTTATTTGATTCCCGCACCCGGGCTTACGCCCTTGGTATTACTGGATATGAGTTCGAAGAAATAGCCGAAGGATTGACGGAGAAAGCCTCCCATAATCTTGATCAGGCGACAGATTTTATTAGCAAATGGCTTTTGAATAGAGACAACGCTTTTTAATTATAAAAATAGGCAATTTAAAATTTTCCCGAATTTGTTTTAACCAGGGACAGACATGCCAATACTGTGAAATTTTGTGGTATTTAACCTGCCAGAGCGGACGTTTCTTAGATATACTCTAATTCTATCGGCATTGCCTCACGTGTATAGTGTTGTTAGAGTTAATTCAGTTCAAGATACCTTTGTTTTAATGGCGATTACCAAGAGTGGATATAATGAAAAAGCTTCTTCTATTAATTGTTACTCTTCTTCTCTCATCACCTGCGTTGGCTGAAGATTCAATTAGTCTCCTGACTGAGGAATTTGCGCCCTATCAATTCTATGAAGGAGAAGGTGATAACAAGATTATTACGGGCATCTCAATTGAAATTGTTCAGGAGATACAGAAACAATTAGGCAATAGTGACCCTATCAAGGTTTTACCCTGGAATCGCGCTTTAAAATTGTTGACAAAAAATAAAAATAACGCACTTTTTTCCACAGCCCGAACACCTGATCGGGAGGATAAATACAAGTGGGTTGGACCACTTTCAAAACTGG
>JABJOR010000428.1 GCA_018664265.1 Rhodospirillales bacterium | reverse complement strand
TGGCATGATTGCCGGTTACGGGCCGCGATGGCTCGATAACTTCCTGCTTCTGGTTTTTGATACGATCCGTTCCTTCCCGACAATTGTCATGGCTTTGGCTGCCGTTGCCTTGCTTGGTCCAAGCTTGGAGCTGGTGATGATGATTGTCATTGTTACTTCCATACCAGGTTACGCTCGATTGGCTAGAACCAGTACCATGCAGCTTAAAAACACGGAATTCATTATTGCTGAACAATCTTTGGGGGCTCACCCCATGAAGATTATCTGGCGCCATATTATGCCCAATGTCATTGGCCCGTTATTGATTTTGGCTGCTATGGATGTTCCGGTTGTGGTGACTGTTGAAGCTGGGCTGTCATTTCTGGGGCTTGGTGTTCAACCACCCACTTCCAGTTGGGGCACGATTCTCAATGAAGGGTATTTGATTGTCCGCGATACGCCTTGGCCTATTATTGCTGGGGGTATTCCGCTGGTCCTGACCACCCTTGGATTTACTTTCTTGGGCGAGGCATTGCGTGATGTCTTTGATCCCCGTCTTCGCAAGGGGAAATAAGATATGAGTAATCTACTTGAAATTAAAAATCTGAATGTGGATTTCAAGACGCCTCGTGGTCGGGTTAAGGTTCTGCGTGATATCAATTTCACGGCAACTCGGGGCAAGATCATTGGCATTGTCGGAGAGAGTGGTTCCGGTAAAAGCACTGTTATCTGGGCTATGACCCAATTGCTGGCAGGAAACGGTATCGTTAATAGTGGTGAAATTCTGTTCGATGGCGAGAACGTACTCGACTTTAATGCGGGGCAACTCAAGGCTTATCGTGGCGAAAAAGCGTCCATTGTTTTTCAGGACCCCATGACATCACAAATTCCGGTGCGCTCTTATGCACAGCAGATGGTAGATATAGCCTATCGCCGTTCTGATATGAGCATGAAGGACAAGTTGGAACTGGCTATCAAGATGCTTCGCCATGTAGGTATTCCTGATCCAGAGCAACGTATCAACCAGTATCCACACCAGTTCAGTGGTGGCATGCGACAGCGCGCCGGTATCGCCATGGCGTTGCAGATGAGCCCGTTAATGCTGATTGGTGATGAACCCACGACGGCTCTTGATGTGACTATGGAAGCCCAGATCATTCATTTGTTGCGAGAGCTGCAACAGGAAACTCACGCAACCTTGATGATTGTGTCCCATAACCTTGGCCTCATAGCCGAGTTATGTGATGAAGTAGTTGTCATGTACGCCGGGGAAGTGATTGAAAAAGGCGACGTTCGCCAAATATTCCATAATGCAAAACATCCATACACTCAGGCCCTCCTGAATTGTGATCCAGCACGTGTTTTGAAACGCACCCGTTACTTGCCGACAATTCCTGGTGATCTGCCCGACCTTCATAATGTACCGGAAGGATGTATCTACGCTTCACGGTGCGCAGAAGCGTCTGAATTTTGTTTGGAGCAGTCGCCTTCGTCTTACGATGTTGAAGAAGGCCATCAGGCAAGTTGTCATATGCTCGATCCTGATCATGATGTAGGCATTCATGAAGCCGATGCGACGGAACGTCAACTATCAAAGACAGACGGTTATACCGAGGACACTGAGAATATTATTCAGGATGGTCCTCCGTTATTATCGGTAAAAAACCTTCAGGTTCGCTTTGAAATTATGGGCAAACTCAAGGCTCTGTTGAATGGTGTTGATGAACCGTTTGTTGATGCTGTTCTGGATGTTTCCCTTGATCTTCGACGGGGTGAAACGCTTGGTCTCGTAGGCGAGAGTGGTTCTGGCAAAACGACCTTGGGGCGTGCCATTCTCGGGCTTGTAAAAACTTTTTCAGGATCAGTCGAAGTTGATGGAGTGGAAGCATCTGCTTTGAGTGAAGCTGATCTGCGTGATCTGCGTCAAAATATGGCGATGATGTTCCAGGACCCTATAGGCTCCCTTAGCCCCCGTCAGACGGTGAAGTCTCTCATAACTGAGCCGTTCGATATCCACCGCAAGGGGCAGTATGATGCTGACAAAGAAGCCAAGCGCCTATGTGATATGGTGAACCTGCCGTATACCTTCTTGACCCGGTATCCACATGAACTTTCCGGTGGTCAGGCCCGTCGTGTTGGCGTTGCCCGTGCGCTTGCACTGGAACCCAGCATGATTATTGCTGATGAGCCAACTGCTGGCCTCGATGTATCGGTGCAGGGCGAAATTCTGAATTTGATGCGCGACCTTCAGGCGAGGCAGGGATTGGCTTATCTGATTATCACCCATAATCTGCCAGTTGTGCGTCATGTCAGTGATCGCTTGGCGATTATGTACCTAAGCCGCATTGTCGAGCAGGGCGATTGTGATGCCCTTTTTGAAAATCCGGCACACCCTTACACCGAAGCTCTGGTTAAGGGAATTCCACAACCTGATCCTGACAAACGGCGTGATTTTATGACTATTGAAGGCGAAGTGCCCAGCCTGAATAATCGACCTTCAGGATGTGAATTCCATACTCGTTGCAAATATGTACAGGATAAATGCAAGGTTGACAGACCGTTGCCACAGACACTGTCTGATGGTCGCTCGGTTCAATGTCATTTTCCGCTCTTCACTTAATGAGGCCTACATGAACGCTACAATTGTTGATGACTTTCCTCATGAAGTTCGGGAAGTCGAGCATGCGTTAATTCCTCTTGCAGATGGAACAAATCTTGCCATTCGGTACTGGCTTCCTGTTGATGCTGAAATCAATCCTGTCCCTGCCATTTTAGAATACATTCCCTATTGCAAACGTGATGGAACGGCGGCACGTGATGAAGCAATGCATCCTTACTTTGCCGGACATGGTTATGCGGCCATCAGGGTTGATATTCGTGGAAGTGGCGAGTCTGAAGGTTTGCTGCTTGATGAATATCTTAAGCAAGAACAAGACGATGCATTAGAAGTCATTGCCTGGATTGCCGCACAACTTTGGTGTGATGGCAAAGTTGGAATGATGGGCAAATCCTGGGGCGGGTTCAATGGACTGCAAGTTGCTGCTCGCCGACCACCCGCACTGAAATGCATTATTACTGTATTTTCTACGGATGATCGCTACGCAGATGATGTCCATTACATTGGCGGGTGTATGACCACCCAAAATACGGAATGGGCTTTCATAATGTTTCCAGCCATGGCCCGTCCGCCAGACCCGGCGCTGGTTGGCGATGCATGGCGTGATATGTGGCAACAACGCTTGAATGCCATGACGCCGTGGGCTGTGCCCTGGATTGAACATCAACGCCGTGACGCATATTGGAAGCATGGGTCAGTTTGCGAGAATTTCGACGATATTGAAATTCCGGTTTATGCCATTGGTGGATGGGCTGACGCCTATTCCAACCCGGTTCCGCGCTTGTTATCAGGATTGAATGTTCCACGGAAAGGATTAGTGGGCCCGTGGGGGCATCAGTATATGCATCAAGTCCTCCCTAGACCCGGAATGGGTTACATGGATGAGGCCTTGCGCTGGTGGAATTACTGGCTGAAAGGCATCGATGCAGGGATTATGGATGAGCCCCAATATAGAGCTTGGGTTCAGGACAGCGTCCAACCATCATCCACTTATCATGAGCGTCCGGGATATTGGGCAACAGAGTCGGAATGGCCCTCCCCAAATATTGGAAGCCAGACCTTTCATTTGAATACTGATGGATTAGGCGATACAGCTAATTCTGAGAAATCAATTTCTGTTCAATCCCCACAAACAACGGGGCAGTGTACGCCTTTCTTAGGTAGCAATGGTGCGGGTCATCCAGAAGATCCCTATGATCAACGCCATGATGATGTCCTGTCATATTGTTTTGACGGGGACGTTCTTGAAGAAGAGTTTACGCTTTTTGGCGCGCCAGAGGTCAAGCTTGAATTATCGGCAGATCAAACCGATGCCTTTGTGTGTGTACGCCTGAATGAAATCAGGGCTGACGGTTCTTCATTGCAGGTCACTTATGGAGTTCTTAACCTGACACACAGGAACAGTCATGAAGATATTGAGCGGCTGATTCCGGATAAGCGCTACAGTGTGTGTGTTGCCCTAAACGATATTGCCCATACATTTGCCGTTGGTAGTCGTATTCGTGTTGCAGTCTCCAACGCATTCTGGCCCATTGTCTGGCCTTCACCGCAGCCTGTCAATTTGTCTGTTTTTACTGGGGTGAGCACCATCAACTTGCCGACACGCCAGCCACGAAAGGAAGATGCTGAAATCCAGCCATTACCACCTGTAAAACATGCACGCACACATGCAACAACAATGATGCGTGAGGCAGAACCTGATCATTTTGGATTTTCGTATGACCTGAGCACGGGTGTTCAAACATTCACCAACAAGATGGATACTGGCATAATTCGCAATGATGATCATGGCTGGACGACAGGCTCCAAAACTGATTACCGTTATCACATTCACCCCGACGACCCAAACTCTGCGTGCGTGGATTTAAAGGCGACTGAGGTTTATAGTCGGGAAGGACAACTGGATGTGCGTATTGAGGCCCATCAAATTATGACTAGTGACGAAAACCATTTTTTCATCAAAGCAGATGTTAATGTTTTTGATGGTGATAAGCAGATTTTCTCAAGAAATTGGAAAGAAAAATTCAAACGTGACGGAGTTTGAACATGGAGAAAAAGTATAAAGTTGCGATTGCGGGCTTTCAGCATGAATCAAACAGCTTCTCACCAAAACCAACAGAGTATGATGATTTCCTGAAGAGTGATGGTTGGCCAGGGCTTACTCTTGGTGAATATCTGATGGGTGAATTTGCCACTTTGAATTTGCCTCTTTCAGGCTTTATTCAGGCTGCATCGGATACCTGTCAGTTGACACCTATCTGCTGGTCAAGTGCGGAACCCTATGGCCCCGTTAGCAAAGATGCTTTTGAACGCATGATAGAGCTGATCTGTAATGGTGTTCGAGGTGCAGGAGAAATAGATGCTGTGTATCTTGATTTACATGGCGCGATGGTGTGTGAACATTGTGAAGATGGCGAAGGGGAGATTATCGCGCGAGTGCGAGGCGTCGTTGGACCTGACATGCCGCTTTCAGTCAGTCTTGATTTACACGCGAATGTGACGCCTGAAATGGTGGCTCTTTCTGATACGATAACAATTTATCGCACCTATCCGCATCTCGATATGGCAGACACAGGGAAGCGATCATACGACTTGCTTATGCATATGTTGAGGACGAAAACTAAACCGCATAAGGCATTCCGCCAATTATCATTTCTGATGCCGTTAAGTTCCCAGCATACGGGGTCTGGGCCGTGCCAATCGTTCTATGATGGATTGCCCGCAATGATAAATGAAGGCGTGACCAGTATAGATTTTGCTACCGGTTTCCCACCCTCCGATATTTGGCACTGTGGCCCGGCTATTGTAGCTTATGGGCCAGATGTCGAAGCCGTTGAGGGCGCAGCAGGTGATCTGTATGACAAAGTGGCTCTCGCTGAAATCAATATGAAAGACCCTTTGTTATCAATTGATGAAGCCGTTGAGTTGGCAATCTCGCGAGGGAGCACGGGGGCCCCTGCTATTATAGCGGATGTGCAGGATAATCCGGGGGCAGGCGGTAGCGGTGATACCACAGGCTTGCTTCATGCTTTAATTGCCAAGAAGGCGCGAGGCGTAGTGTTGAGCTGTTTCTGGGATGCAGAAGCCGTAACAATAGCCCAGGCCGCAGGTGAAGGCAGTACTGTTTCATTAAGCCTTGGCGGGAAGTCAGGTCCGGATGAGGTTAAACCGCTTCAGGCAAAATTTATCGTCGAAACATTGAGCAATGGTATTGCAATGTGTGAAGGAGAAATGCTCAAAGGCTTTGAGCTGGATTTGGGGCCAACGGTTCTTCTGCGTGTGAAAGATGAAGATTCTGATATTCGTATCGTGGTCAGCACAGAGCGCGCCCAATGCCTTGATCAGGCTTTCTTTCGAGTTGTTGGAGTGGAGCCTGTTGAGCAATCCATATTGGTTGTTAAAAGCACAGTACATTACCGCGCCGACTTTGAAGCCTTCGCCAGTGAGTTAATCATGTGTGCCAGTCCCGGCTATAGTTATTGTCGATTAGATGATGTTAACTATAAGAATTTGAGGCTGGGCTTGCGCCTTGGGCCTAATGGAAAGGCCTTTGAAAATAAAGAATAAAGAAAATTATTTATGAGGAATTCTATGGATAAGCATAAATTGAACACTACCCCTAATCCTGATCTAATGACTGTTGGCGATCATAAAGCCTTTTGGAATTCTCCAGATGCTCGACGTTTGGGGTTCCATAACCTGCACAAGAATACCCGATATTCCATGAGCTTGCGCGCCGACGAGGTGCTGGACCTGGAGAAGCGTATTGATCGCCGAATTGATGATATGCAAGAAGTTCGTCATTTGACAGGAACCAATATTTTCTCTGCTATGGTCGTGTTACGTGGTCAGCATGTTTTGTATGAAAAATATGCTGACGATTTTGGACCGGATTGTCCGCACAGCATTATGTCCATTACCAAGACCCATATGAATTTGATTATTGGCTCTCTTGTTGCAGATGGTCTTATTGATTTGAATAGAACTGTAGATGCCTATTTACCCGATATTGGCACTGGGTATGCCAAGGCAACGATTCAACAAGTCCTCAATATGGATGTTGTGAACGACTATACCGAGGATTACAGCGATCCATATGCATCGTCTTATAAGCATGAAGTTTCAATGGGTTGGCGATTGCCGATTGGGGATGAAGTGGACGAAACGCAAGGCGAATTTTTAAAAAAAGTTTCCAGCAATAACACCACGAATAGCTCAGGCGTGGCACTCTATAAATCTGCTAATACTGATATTTTAGGGATGGTGGCCGAGCATGCCAGTGGACGAACGCTGCGTTCTTTTTTGGCGGAAATCGTTGAAGCTGCCGGGCTTGAGTATGCATTGCATATAAGTACAGATCGCGACGGGGGGCCTTGGATGAGTGGTGGCGGATCGTTGACGGCCCGGGATTTGGCTCGTTACGGTTCTTTGTTTGTACGCAGGGGTGTTGGTGTAAATGGGCGTCAGGTAGGCAATGCCGATTTCATAGAAGCAACGCTTAAGCAAGGTGTAACCATGGCTAACCCCCGTGACTGGATCAAATACAGCAATCAAACCAATACCAATGGTCGCTGGATGGGCCATGGAGGATACGGCGGGCAGTATATGTTAGCCGACCTTGAAAGCGGTGTTGTTGGTGTGTTTTATAGTGTTCTGGAAAATAGTTCTGCCCATGATGCGGATTACTCGACAGAATTTATTCGCATGCTTGAGGCAATTGCCAAGCTGCCCTTTAAGGATGAGGAATAATTATGAGTGTTACCATTTATCACAATCCCCGGTGTTCAAAGTCTCGAGAAACATTGCAAATTTTGCGTGACCATGGAGGCGAGCCCCAGATTATTGAATATCTGACATCGCCACCGGATGCTGCAGCCCTTAAAAATATATTGAGTATGTTAGGGATGGCTCCACGAGAGTTGCTCCGCAAGAAGGAAGCCGCAGAGGTTGGGCTTGATGATGTATCCCTGAGCAACGAGCATTTAATTACACAAATGGTTGCAAATCCAGCCGTGATTGAACGCCCGATTGTAGTGTGTAATGGCAAGGCAAAAATTGGCCGTCCACCAGAAAGCGTGCTGGAGATTTTAAACTAAAATTGTCGAAAAATCATCATTTTTGGGATGTTCGTCCGTGTACATTTTTGCTATATTCTGACACGAAAAACGAATAATGGGATTCTCATAAGTTATGGAAAACATTGCCTTTTTAGATGCTACGGCTCAAGCCGATCTGGTTCGCCGCAAGGAAGTCACCCCACTTGAAATGGTTGATGCGGCCATTGAGCGCATTGAGCGTTTAAATCCTGAATTAAACGCAGTTACCATGCCATTTTTTGACATGGCTCGCGAGGCTGCAAAAGTCTGGACCGGGGATCTCGATGCACCGTTTTGTGGTGTACCTTTTTTACTCAAAGACCTGGTGTCTGAATGCAAAGGAATGCCCCGCACTGAAGGCTCTAAATATCTTGCCGGGCATTATATTTCCAAAGAAGACAATGAACTGGTCCGCCGTTACAAGCGTGCTGGTCTTGTCATCATGGGCAAGTCCAACTCATCGGAATATGGATTGCTTCCGACGACTGAGCCCGGCCATTATGGTGCTACGAAAAATCCTTGGGATACAAGCCGGGGCACGGGTGGCTCCAGTGGTGGATCATCTGCTGCCGTGGCATCTGGCATGGTGGCGGCTGCTCACGCCAATGATGGTGGTGGGTCAATCCGTATTCCAGCTTCGGCGACTGGCTTGGTCGGACTTAAACCCACACGCGGACGCAACACACTTGCACCAAACTATGGCGATATCATCGGTGGAATTATTTGCGAACATGTGGTGACTCGCTCGGTTCGTTATAGTGCAGCAATTCTTGATGCAACGAATGGTGCCATGCCGGGCGAGCCGTACGCACCAACGCCACCCGCACAGCCCTATCTGCAATCCATGAAACAGGCGCCGAGGAAACTTAAAATTGCGCTCGGCACCGTGCCACTTACGGGTGTTGAAACTCACACTGAATGTGTTGCAGCGGCAGAAGCCACAGCGAAGTTGTGCGAGAGCTTAGGCCACGATGTGGAAATCGCATCCCCTCAGGTTGATAGTCTTAAGATGCTTAAGAACTTTGGCGTTGCCCTGACAAACTATCTGGTCTGGGCAATCAAAGGTTGGGAAGAAATCACCGGACGCGCACCAGCCGAAGAACATTTTGAGCCTGTGACCTGGAAGATGTACCAGCGCGGTTTGAAAATGAGCGGCGCTGATTATTTAATGGCTGTTCAAAATTTACAAAAAATCAACCGGGACTTTGGTAACTTCTTTGAAGAATACGATGTGTGGCTTACGCCAACTTTGGCCCAGCCTCCTGTACCGCTTGGATATTTTGAATACACGCCAGAAACCCGCGATCAGCACATCAGACGCTTAGGTGATTTCACAGGCTTTACCCTGATTGCCAATGCAACGGGTCAGCCGGGTATTTCATTGCCCATGCATTGGACACCGGATAACTTGCCAGTGGGTGCCCACTTTACCGGGCGCTATGGGGATGAGGCGACGTTGTTGCAACTCGCGGCCCAGCTTGAAACCGCACAACCTTGGGTACATCGCCGCCCACCAGTGAGTGCATAAAGGATAGAGAAGACATGACACGCTGGATTGAAGCCGATCAGGTTGCTGAACTGCTGAAACCCGGCATGACTGTTTTTGTTGCTGGTGCCACAGCAGAGCCAAGAACGATACTTGATGCTCTGGCACAGTCTGGTGACGCTTGCGCTTGCGCTGGCGTTCGGTTTGTCTCGGTCTCCGTTCCGGGAATGAATGGCGTAGACTTTACGACGTTTCATCCAGAGGCCAAGTCGACGGCCTTTTTTGCAACGGCTGAAAACAAGGCCAATGTTGCATCCGGGCGTGTGGATTTCATGCCCATGCAGTATCGCGCCATCTATGATTATCTGGAACACGACTTACCGATTGATGCGGTGATTGTACAGCTTCCTCCGGCGGACAAAGATGGCATGATTTCCCATGGGATCAGCGCAGACTTTTTACCTGCCGTGCTTGATAAGGCAAAATGGGTGATCGGTGAGATCAATACGGCCCAGCCCTCTCCGCTCAACAGTTTGAAATTGCCAGAGAGCCAACTCGATTACGCCGTGAAAACAGACCGCCCGGTTCCCACGTATCCGGTTTCCAAAATCAATGATACGGCCCGTGCCATTGGCAACTCTGTGGCGGAACTGATTGGTGATGGGGACAGTATCCAGATTGGCATCGGCGCTATTCCGGATGCAACGCTTGCCGCACTAACACAAAAAAATGACCTCAGGCTGCATTCTGGCATGATAGCTGATGGGGTTATGAAACTTGCAATAGATGGCAATATGCCGGGCAAGTTGACCATTGGTGCAACGCTAGGATCACAAGACCTGATCGAGTGGGTGGGCCAGTCAGAACAAATGATTTTTCGCCCGGTCAGCTTCACACACGACCCTGCAACATTGCGCGAAATAGATAATTTTGTGTCCATCAATTCAGCGTTAGAAGTAGACCTGTTCGGTCAGGTCAATGGTGACATGCTGAACGGGGTGCAAGTGAGTGGCACAGGCGGGAGTGTCGATATGATGCGCGGGGCAAGTTTGTCAAAGGGCGGTCGGTCTATTATTGCGCTGAATGCAACGGCTTCACGAGGTACGGTCTCAAGGATTGTTCCGGCCTTGCCTGCGAATACAGCCACATCGGCGCTCAGAACCGATATCGATTATGTGGTTACGGAATTTGGCGCTCGGCGCATCAAGCACTTGCCCGTACAGGCTCGCGCTAGAGCCCTGATTGAACTTGCTGCTCCGGAATTTCGGGGTGAGTTGCGTATCAAATGGGCTTCTTTAAATTCATAATAATAAATGCGTTTACCTGATGTTTTCGCGTGATTTTATTTTCCCATGCGTTATCACTAATCAACAATAACATTCTGAGTTGATGGAGAGACACGCATATGCTTGAAGCAGGATCAAAAGCCCCGAATTTTACCGCTCCGACAGATAGGGAAGGCGAATTAACGCTGAGTGATTTACAGGGCCAGAAGGTTGTTTTGTATTTTTATCCCAAGGACGATACACCCGGTTGCACCAAACAGGCCATAGGTTTTACCGAACAGCTTAACGCCTTTACCAAGGCTGGAGCCGTTGTTATCGGTGTATCAAAAGACCCGGTTAAAAAACATGACAAGTTTATCGCCAAGTATGGCCTGAAAATCCGCCTGGTATCCGATGAAGATGTTGCCATCAATGAGGCTTACGGCGTATGGGTGGAAAAGAGCATGTATGGGCGAAGATATATGGGTACCAACCGCTCAACTTTTTTGATCGACGAGGCCGGGATCATTCAACAAATTTGGAGCAAAGTTAAAGTGCCGGGACATGTTGAGGAAGTTCTGAAAGCGGTTCAGGAACTTTGATTGCCTCTTCAACGAGGCTTGGTTCATTGTTATTCGTCAGCAATCGAGCCACGATCATTTTTATAATATAAAGACCGAATTCAGGATTGTCCGTATACATTTGCAGGACTTTATCTTCTTCAATGCACAAGAAAACGCAATCTTCTATGCATTGGATGGTTTGTGTACGCTGCCTTTCGGGGGAGAACATGGCGATTTCCCCAACCAAATGACCAGGCTTAATATCGATATCAAGCTCTGTGATATGGGCCGAGCCTTGAACAAGATAAAAAATATTATTGGCTTCATCGCCGCGTTTAAACAGAAAACTGGATTTAGAAAATTTGCGCTCCGTCATCAATGGTAGAAGCAATTTTACGTCAAATTCTGAGTGAGCCATTGTATGTATACGACGTTTTAATTCCATTGCTTGATAAAGCCGCAGAGCGTTTAAAGGGAAAAGAAATCCATGCAGCAGAACGATGGGCTCTAATCCGCTATAAAGTCCATAACTGAAAAATAAAATATTGCTGGCGAGCCCAAGAATCCGTAATGGAATCATTGTTTTCATCCAGAATGTGCTGAACACAACCCCGGATGCCAAGTAGCCTAGAATTTCAATGAAATGCATATGGCGTCCTATGGATAGAATATTTTGTTATTAACCTACCATAAGATCATGTTGTGCAGATTACAATTATTATAATTTGAAATACACCCACACTATTTTTTTCTTTTGATTCAATACGACTTAGGTAAACCCAGCGCTTTCTCAGCAATATTGCACAAAATAAGCTGTGGGCTGATGGGTGCGAGGCGGGTGATCAGGACTTCGCGCAGTAAACGCTCAACATGAAATTCTTTGGCATAGCCCATGCCGCCGTGGGTCATGATGGCCTGGGTGCAGGCGTTGAAGCCGGCTTCGCCGCCAAGGTATTTGGCAGAATTGGCTTCCAGGCCGCAGGGTTGGTTCGAGTCGTAAAGGTATGCGGCTTTCATGGCCATAAGGAAGGCGGCTTCAAGCTCGATCCAGTTAACGGCGAGTGGATGCTGAATGCTTTGGTTTTGACCAATGGGGCGATCAAAGACGACACGATCTTTGGCATATTGCGCTGCACGGGCTAATGCGTTTTGCCCGATACCGATGCCTTCCATGGCGACCAGAACACGTTCTGGGTTAAGACTGTGCAGGATGTATTTGAACGCTTTGCCTTCTTCACCGATGCGATCCTCTTTAGGAATCGGTAGGCCGTCAATAAAAGTTTCGCAGGATGGCACAGCGGCGCGGCCCATTTTTGGGATCGCGCGGACATCACAATAGTCCCGGTTGAGGTCCGTATAGAACAGCGTCATGCCATCGGTGGGCTTTTCGCATTCTTCCTTGGGCGTGGTGCGGGTCAGCAGCATAATCTTGTCGGCTTGCAGGCCCGTCGAGGTCCAGACTTTTTTACCATAGACCTTGTAGTTTTCACCGTCGCGTTCGGCGCGGGTTTTGATGGATGTGGTGTTCAGTCCTGCGTCAGGCTCAGTTATGCCGAAACAGGTTTTTTCTTTGCCGGCAATCAAGGGCGGCAACCAGCGTTGCTTTTGTTCTTCGTTACCAAAAACCACAATGGGATGCGGCCCAAACACATTGATATGAATGGCAGACGCCGCCGCCATAGCGCCGGAAGAATTGGCAACTTTGTGCATCATCAAGGCCGCTTCGGTTACACCCAGTCCGGCCCCGCCGAATTCTTCTGGCATGGCAATGCCCAACCAACCACCTTCGGCCATGGCTGCGTGAAAATCGTGAGGAAATTCGCCCGTGTTATCACGGCCCAACCAGTAGTCATCATCATAGCCGTCACAGATTTTTTCAACGGCTTCACAAATGGATTGCTGGTCTTCTGTTAGTGAAAAATCCATGACGATTATTCCCCTTCTGCCGCAGCATTTTCGGCAATGACTATATTACAAATTCGTTCTTGTAGCACATGGCGCTGGATTTTACCCGCAGACGTGGTGGGTAGCATATCAATAATTTCCAGCCGTTCAGGCCACTTGGCTTTTGAAAGCCCTGACGACTTGGCAACTTCGAGCAAATCATCGAGGCAGAAGTTCCCGTTGCCCTCGCTTGGGATAACACAGGCGCAAACCCGCTCGCCCAATCGTTCGTCAGGAATGCCGACAACCAGCATCTTGCTGATGCGTGGATCACCGGACAGCTTTTCCTCGATTTCGGATGGAGACAGGTTGGCACCGCCACGAATGATCAGTTCTTTCTTGCGCCCGGTTAATTTCAAATAACCGTCTGCGTCGATGGTTCCTACATCCCCCGTGTAGAACCAACGGCCCGTTTCATTATTTAAAAACGCAATGTCATCAAGTTCAGGGCGGTTGAAATATCCCAAAAATAACTGAGGGCCACGCATGACCAGATCGCCTTGCTCACCGGGGGCCGCATCCTCACTGTTCTCGTCGAGTATTCTTAGTTCTGTGCCGAGGAACGGACGACCATCTGTGCTTATCACTTTATCGGCGGGTGTATCAAAACGACTGCTGGTTCCGATCCCTTCCGTCATACCCCAGATTACCGAAGTCAGAGTATTGGGCCACCGCTTGCGGGCTTCCTCCAAGAGGGGGGCGGGGACATACATGCCGCCACACAGCATTAACTTCAGGCAAATCTTGTGCCCGAATTCGGCAAAGGCCGGGCTTTGGAACATGTCGTGGAGCAGGGTTGGCGTTGTCAGGCTGAAAGTGGCCTTTTCAGTGGCCATGGTTTCCAGAGCTTTTTCTGAATTCCAGGCTTCTTGTAAAATTAATGTGCATCCCAGGACGACAGCCAAACGAAGACCATGGATCAATCCAGCGGAAAACCCTAACGGCGCGCCCATGAAGATAATATCATCCGGGCCAAAATCAAAGATTGGGTAGACCGTGGTGTTAAATGAGGTCAGTGAGGTTGAGCTGTGAATAACACCTTTGGGATCGCCAGAGGAACCGGAGGTAAACAATAATGCTGTAATATCATCGGGGGTTGCACGATTGCTTAAATCTGGCGCATTGTCCGGGGCGTTTGCCAAAAGGCTGTCATAGCTCAGCCAATTTTCATCTATCGGATCATCACCAACGGATATGCATAGCTCCAGATTATCAAGATCGTCCGCAAGTCCGTTGATCATCTCAACATAATTACTGCTGCCGAAGGTGCGGGGCGTAACGATGCCCTTGGCACCAGAAACCTTGAGCACACCGGAGAATTCGTGTGGCCCTCCGGTGGCGGGCATATGAACACAAACAGCCCCAAGATAGTTCAGTGCCAGTGCAAAAACCGGTGCATGATACCAGTTGGGCAGGGCAATAACAAATCTGTCACCACGCACAATACCGCGCTGTTGTAATGCTGATGCCAGTTTTAAAACTTTGGGAGAAAGTTCTCCATAGGTGAAAGCGCCGAAGCGATCATCCTTCACGAAGACTTTGTTCGGTGTGGCCGCTACGGCACTTTCAAAAAAGTCCGTCAGTTGCCTGTCCGTCCAATAGCCCTCATTGCGGTACATTTCCGCCAGATCACTCACGGTGTCATTCCCTCCCTCGATTTTATTTTGCTGCCATTTTTTGGCAGATTATCCTGCCGTAGTTCGGCAATTTACCCTGCCGAGATTCGGCAATTTACCCTGCCGAGATTCGGCAATTTACCCTGCCGAGATTCGGCAATTTACCCTGCCGAGATTCGGCAATTTACATCGCGTAGCCGCCGCTCACACTAATGGTCTGACCTGTGACATAAGATGTCTGGTCCGAGGCCATCATCATCACCATGGGAACCAGATCTTCCGGTACACCATGACGGCGAAGCGGGTAGTGCTTAACCACTTTTTTCATGGTTTCTTCATCGCTGAAGATTTTGCTCTGTGGGCTGTCCACATGCCACAGGCTGTCGATGCCAGCATCTTCGCCGGGATTATCAGGCAGGGTGAGGCCTGGGCAGACACAATTCATGTTGATACCATGTTTGCCGAATTCGATAGCCAGTGTCTTGGTCAGCGAGATAACGCCAGCCTTGCACGCGCCATAAACGGCTTCGTTGTATTCACCAACACGACCCGCGTCTGATCCAATGTTGACGATCTTGCCGTATTTGTTTTCGATCATGGAAGGTGCAATCGCGTGGATGCAATTGATCGGCCCCCACAGGTTGATCGAGATTTCTTTTTCAAAATCGGAATAAGGTTTTTTCAGGAACAGGTTATTGGCAGTCCAGCCAGCATTGTTGACCAGAACTTCGATGGAGCCGAACTTGTCCATGACAGATTTTGCCATGGCTTCGACCTGCTCTTTATTGCCCACATCCGCTTTAACAAACATGGCTTCGTTGCCGTCTGATGAGGCGTTCAGGTTGGCAACAACCTTTTCGGCTTGCTCTGTATCCAGATCGACGACAACAACATTTGCGCCTTCGCCGAACAATCCAACGGCAATGGCTTTGCCAATGTTCGAAGCAGCTCCGGTGACGATGGCAGTTTTGCCCTTTAAACCTAAATCCATGGTGAAATATCCTTATTTCTTTTTAGCTTTATTCTGGAAGGCTTCAAGCCGTTCCTTCATTTCATCGGCGGCATCCACACGGTTGCGCGCAAAGTAAATTTCTTCGAGCCACAGTGCATTAGCCAGTGATGTATCGAGGCCCAGCAGGGCGACTTCCTTGGTCAAACGACAAGCGGTCTTGCCATTGGCTGCAATTGCCTCGGCAACTTTAAGGGCTTCCTCAAG
>JABJOR010000427.1 GCA_018664265.1 Rhodospirillales bacterium | reverse complement strand
CTTACCTACAGGGCCAGCGAAACCTGAATATTGAAAGCCTGTATGAGTACGGCTCGCGCGTGGGCTTCTGGCGTATTTTGCGGCACTTTGGCGAACGCGAAATTCCACTGACCATCAATGCCGTTGGCCGCGCACTGGAATTGAACACTGAAGTTGCCGATATTATCGGTCTGGCAGTCAGTGAAGGCCTCGCCGATGTGCAAAGTCACGGTTGGCGCTGGATTGATTATGCCAATGTTTCCGAAGATGTAGAACGAGAGCACATTGCAAAGTGCATCAAGACTATCGAAAAAGTCACGGGCGAGCGCCCGCTGGGTTGGTACACCGGACGCCCATCCATAAACACCCGCAGATTAATTGTGGAGGAGGGCGGTTTTCTGTATGACAGCGACGCCTACAACGATGATCTGCCATACTGGAATTCTGATTTCGGCAAAGCCCATCTTGTGGTGCCTTATGGACTGGATACCAACGACAGTCGGTGCGCACGCAATCAGGGCTTTGATCACGCTGATGACTTTTTCATCTATATGCGCGATACCTTCGATGCACTCTATGAAGAAGGCCTTGAAGGCCAACCAGGCATGATGAGTGTGGGCCTGCACCCGCGACTTATCGGACGCCCCGGACGCATTGCCGGACTGACAAAATTCCTTGATTACATCATAGAAAAAGATGATGTCTGGATCACCAGGCGTGTGGATATCGCAAGACACTGGATAGAAACCCATCCACCTGAATAAATCGAATTAAACCAGAGCAGGGGGATAACACCATGTTCACGCAAAGAATGAACGAGCTCCGCACAAGGCTGGATGCTGCAAACATAGATGTCGCCCTGATCACTGATGATGACAGTGTTTATTATTTCACCGGGTACTATGACTACCTGCACATGGAGTTTGGTCGCCCGACAATTCTTGTGGTTCCAAAGGATGGCAAGAGTCTGCTGATTACGCCCAACATGGAAATGGATATGGCGGAAGCTGTGGCCGCCGTGGACCGAATAGAAGCCTGGAATGACGGTATGGGGGATGAGTGGCGAGCCGCCTTACCGAATGCTATAAAAGACGCATCGCAAGTAGCTATTGAGCCAGACCAGATGCCGCCACTGGTCCGTAATTATATTGATACCATCATTGATGCCTCGAAACTAAGTGACGTAACGCCCATCGTTGCTGACATGCGTATGATCAAATCAGAAGAAGAATTACAACTGGCCCGTCACGCAGGGCAGGTGGCTATGGCCATGATGAATGCGGGGCGTGCGACAATTGCGCATGGTGTGCGGGAATTTGAAGTCGCCCTCGCCATATCAAGTGCTGGCACCCATAAGGCCGCAGAACTGCTTGAAACCCATTATGACGATACCCGTATGTCACCCAACACGCATTTTTTACAGATTATGGCGTCCGGCAAGGAAATCACAATGCCCCATCACCGTGCCTCGACACGCGTGATGAAACGCGGTGAACCAGTATTCTTGTGCTTTTGTGGCATGACAAACTTCCACCGCTTCAAGCTGGGCTTTGACCGCACGTTCTGGATTGAAGAAGTCGCCGATAAATCACAAGAAGCCGTGTATCAGGTTGCGGTCGAAAGCCAGGCCGCCGCCCTCAAAGTCTTGCGCCCCGGCATCGCCGCTGAAGACGTCCATGCGGCTTACGCAGAAGTTATCCAAGGGGCCGGATACGAGTACCCGTTCCGCTGTGGCCGTGCCACCGGATTCAGTTTTCTGGAAAAACCGGAACTGGTGTTCGGCGACAAAACGATATTACAGCCCGGCATGGTGCTGGCCGTTGATGGCTCGGTCACGGTATCAAAATCATTTCGTGCCCAGGTTGGTGACAGCTTCATTTTAACCGATGACGGCTATGAGCAAATCACGGATCATTTCAAATCTTTGGAAGATGTCATTCTATAATGGAGACAATGGATGTTTAAGACAGGTGATCAGGTTGTATCAGCCCTCCGACAGGTAGACTTGGACAAAGGCCGGCACTGGCGGGCAAAGCTGGGTTTTATCCTGATGTCTACAGATTTGGCGGCTGAATGCGATATGACCGACATGGCACCCGAAGGGGTCGCCGTCCACTTCACGCGCCTGAAGACAGAGGACTACACCACCAATGAAACTTTGGCGCGTCATATCGAGGCCATGGCCGACGCCGCCGGACGCATCCAGCCAGACACCAAACCCGATGTGATCAGCTATAGCTGCACCAGTGGCTCCATCGTCAATGGTGAACAAAACGTCATGGATGAAATATTGAAGGGGGCACCCTACGTTCAACCCATGACTCTGGTAACCGGGGTTGTCGATGCCTTACGTGAACTCGATGTGAAAAAGCTTGTCGTTGGCACGCCTTACCTCGATGAAATCAATACGGCAGAGGCTGAGTTTCTCATCGCGAAAGGATTTGAGGTTCTCGACATTCAAGGCTTGAACCTGACGACAGGGATCGAGTTTGGGAGTGTCACACCGGACTACTGGAAAAAATTTGCTTTGGAAATCGACCGCACGGATGCCGATGCATTATTTCTGAGTTGCGGTGGCATTCGCGCCCTTGAGGTCGCAGAGGAAATCGAGCAATTAATCGGTAAGCCTGTTGTCACCAGCAATCAAGGGCAGATGTGGAGTTGCTTGCGCCGTGCAGGGATCACCGATCAAGTTAAAGGCTTTGGTCAGATATTTTCAAAACCCGGAACATCTTTGTTACCTAAGTAAGCTGGCTTCTGACCAAAGTAGTCCAGTACTCGCAGCCAATGCTGAGGATGTCTTCATTGAGGTCATAGTGCGGATTGTGCAGCGAATTCGCACATTGGCCCTCGTCTCCATTACCCAGCAAAATATAACAGCCGGGCTTCTCTTGAAGCATCCGGGCGAAATCTTCTGATCCACCACAGGTCGGGCAATCACTATCAACAAGGGCTTTGCCAGCCACTTGCAGGGCTGCCGCAATAGCGACTTCCGTTTCCTTTGGTGTGTTAACTGTCGCAATAAAATCATGTTGATAAAGAACGTGGCCTTCTGCGCCATGGGCTGCACAAATTCCGGAGACGATCTGGCGCATACGGCTTTCAATAATGCTTTGCGTATCCGTTGAAAGGGTCCGGCAATCCCCCTTGATCGTTACAGTAGACGGGATCACATTGCGTGCACCATCGGTTAGCATTTCCGTTACAGATACAACGCCCCAGTCACGGGAGCTGATTGAACGTGAAACTATGGTTTGCAATGCCAACACCACCTCGGCACCAATGACAATCGGGTCTACTGTGCGCTCAGGCATAGATGCATGACCACCACACCCGTCTATGGTTATGACGAAGATATCCTCGGATGTCATGATGGCCCCTTTGCGAACGGCAAAGTGTCCGGTTGGAATTCCCGGCATATTGTGCATGCCGTAAACAGCGTCCATGGGGAATCGCTCGAATAGGCCATCATCAATCATGGATAATGCGCCACGACCATCTTCTTCACTGGGCTGAAAGATAAAATTTACCGTGCCGTTAAAGTCTGATTCTTCTGCAAGGCGTTTGGCGGCCCCCAGCAACATGGTTGTGTGACCATCATGACCACAGCCATGGAAAACTTTGTCGTTGATAGAGCAATGCTCAAATTCGTTGAGCTCCTGGATAGGCAGCGCATCCATATCGGCACGCAGCCCGATAGAAGCACTACCCTCACCACGGCGTAGCACACCGACAACACCCGTTTCACCAACACCCTGATGGACGTCCAAGCCAAAGCTTTCCAGAATCTCGGCAACTTTGGCTGCTGTGCGTTCTTCACAAAATCCCAGTTCCGGATACTTATGAATATCGCGACGCCAGCTTCGCATTTCTTCCTGTAAGTCAGTCATTATTTCGATCCCAATCGTGCTGCAATTTCCGGCATACGCTCGGCGTCCATATTGGCAAAAGCAAAGCGTAGCAAATGTTCCTGACCCTCACCAAACATGGAACCGGGCAGGCATAACAGATTTCGTTCTTCGGCCAGCATTTTTGCTATCGACATAGAATTCTGATCTTTATAGGGGTGTTCCAGATAGGCAAAGTAAGCCCCGATGGACCGTATCTTGTAACCGGAGTTTGATCCCACCATTGCAGCGGAAAACGCTTTGATCCGGTCATCCATCAACTGACGTTTTAGCTGACGCCAGTCTAACAGATTTCCAAGCCCATAAAGTGCCGCATGCTGACCCAGCGAAGGTGCACAGATCGCCATACAGTCCATGACCTTGGCGACCTGCTGTATCAACTCAGGATTGGCAATCATAGCCCCGCAACGATACCCGGTCATAGCATAGACTTTGGAAAAACTGTAGAGATGCACCAATCCAGCCTCGCGCCAATCAGGGCGTTCAAACAAGTTGTGGGGTTTATCAACATCAGATGGCAGAAAATCCCTGTAGGTTTCATCAACGATAAGGGCAACACCTTTGCGCTTGGCAAGATCGAGAAACCCTTCAAGAACTTGCGGTGAATAAATCGCTCCTGTCGGATTGTTCGGCGTGACCAGAACGATAGCACGGGTGTTACCGCGTATCAGGCTTTCGGTTTCCGTCACATCCGGCACCATGCCATTCTCAGTACGACACGGAAGAGCGGTAGTCTCGACCTTCAACATATCCAGCGTCATCTTGTGATTGAAATACCACGGCGACGGCAAGATTACCGAACTTCCCGGATCGCAAATCGCCATGATCGATAACATGAAAGCCTGATTACATCCTGCCGTGATCAGAACGTCATCGCTTTGCGCTGTTCCACCGTACAGGTTTTGAACATCGCTCGCCAATGCGCTACGCAGCTCCGCGATACCTTCAATATCCGTATAAAACGCATTGTCGCCATCAAGCGCCACAGCTGATAAATGCTGGCGTAAGGATTCATCAGGCGGGTAGCCCGGCACGGCCTGACAAACATCAAGCAACGGCATATCAGCGCCAAACTTTTCTGGCCTAAGCCAGCCCACGGCCTCTGCAATCGGTGGCTCTTGTGTCTCTGCGACACAGGAATTTATATTAAACACCCGGTAGTCCCCACTGTTGTCTTATATAATTTTTGGTTTATCGGCATGCCAAAGTTTGTGCAGGATCGTCCACTGCCCGTCTTCGCAAACCAGCAACAGATAATCCGTAAACATCATGCCCATGTAAAGGTCACGAACTTCGACCATCGCTGTCTGACCGGCAATCTCGATTGAGCGTATGGACATATCCAGAATTTCACCGGTTTCCGACGGAGCAGGATTGGCTTCAACGAAATCAGCAAATTCTTTCCGGCTCATATCCTCGCGTTGGCCTGTGTCGCTCATGTAACCACGCATGCCACCATCTTCGTGGAAGCATTTCAGGATCAGGTCTGAGCGGCCATAATGCATGCCGTCAAAATAATTTTGAATGGTTTGTTCGATTTTTTCTTTATTGGCTGAATTTTCGCTCATGGGATGGAGCCTCCGAAGATTGCATATACCTTAGCGTAACGTACACCAGACAGGGGTGTGGTCGGAAGCTTTCTCTTTTGCGCGGGGGCCTTTATCTATCCCGGCCTCATCAAAACGGTCAGCGGCCTGTGGCGATAGCAACAGATGATCAATACGAAGCCCGTTGTCTTTGTTCCAGGCACCGCGTTGGTAATCCCAATAGGAATAATGCGATCCAATCCCTAAGGAGACATCAATTGCATTGGTCAGCCCCATGTTCATCAATGTGCGAAACCGCGCACGGCTTTCAGGGCGGCACAGGGCTTCATCCGCAAGGCCTTTGGGGTCAAACACATCAACATCTGCCGGGGCGAGGTTGTAGTCGCCGCCAAGAACAATGGCCTCATCATGTTTTAACAAGCCTTTGACGTGGGTATTCAGACGATCCATCCAGCCCAGCTTGTAGAGGAATTTTTCATGGTCGTTACCATCTTCATCGCGTGTAGGGTTACCGTTTGGAAGGTAAATGGACGCTACACGAATTCCTGCGGTAAAGGCTTCGATATAACGGGCCTGCTCATCGCTTGCATCACCGGGAAGCTTTGTCAGTTCAACCTCGATGGGCGATTTGGAAAGAATTGCCACGCCGTTGTATGTCTTTTGGCCCGCTGTTGCCACGTTATAGCCGAGGTCTTCGATCTCCATAAGCGGAAAGGCCTCAGAGACACATTTCAGTTCCTGTAACAAAACGATGTCCGGCGAGAACTCTTTCAGCCATTCAACCGCACGCGGCAGACGCGCCTTGATCGAGTTTACGTTCCAGGTGGCAATGCTGGTGGTGGAGGTCATAGGGGAATGAGCTTAAATGGAAAATGACGTGCCGCATCCACATGTGGATGAAGCATTGGGATTGGTTATGGCAAAGAATGATCCGACCAGTTCTTCCTTGTATTCCAAAACGGCACCAGCCAGGAAGGGCAGGGAAGCCTCATCAACCAGAACATTCGCATCATCGTCTCCAAACACCCGGTCATCATCATTACGAGTTTCGGCAAAATCAAAACCGTACTGGAATCCTGAACACCCACCACCCGATACCGTGACACGGAACATCTGACCATGATTGCCTTCTTGCTCAACCATTGCCTTGATGCGGCGTACAGCACTGTCGGAGACAGCAAATTCCGGAGCTTGTGTTGTTTCAGTCATATTCTCACCAGTATGAATTTCTATAACCTTATTGTACTCTAATGTAGTTCGTTCTTGCAGGTTTTCAAAGGGGGAAGCTTGAAATACCTTATAATAATTCTATAAAACACTCCATGCGCTGGTTTATGTACCAAAAAACCGGGATAGTCCAGCCTCACAACAGGCCATATCCTGTTCGGCTGTGCCCGATGAGCACCCGATAGCACCAACCGTATTACCCTCTATAATAACAGGAAAACCGCCGCCAACCGTAGAAAATCTTCCACCAGACGAGGTTTGGATACCAAACACCAGATTTCCCGGTACACAAAGCTCGTTATAATCATGGGTTGGCCTGCGGCTGATCGCCGAGGTAAAGGCCTTGTCCGCAGAAAGGCTGACACTCAGCACCTTGGCACCATCCATGCGCTCAAAAGCAATCAAGTTGCCCGATTCGTCGCAAACGGAAATACACATGGGAACATCAATTTTGGTTGCATGTTCGCTGGCGCCTTCTATCAGCTTTACGGCATCGGCCAGAGACAATCTTTGAATGGTTAGCATATGAATTCCTTTTACTGGTTTTAAAACTGCTCTGATTTAAAAAAAGAATCAATCGTAATTGCTCAATTTTCCAAAGAAAGGCTGGCTTTTTAAGGCATTTTGTCTAAAAGAAGCCATAAGGAATTCCCAAAAGGAAATCAACAAAAACATACCCGGAGAGAACCATGCACGACGTCCTGACACTTAATCAATACATCAAATCAGAAGCAGCCAGCAACAGAGATGCTCGCCATTTGATTGGATTGGTCGAAGACGTTGCCAACTCATGCGTGGAAATCAACAAGCTGGTCAGTTATGGCGGGCTTATTGGAAATTTGGGTACCACCCGTGGCACCAATATTCAGGATGAACAGCAAAAAGAACTGGATATCCGCGCCAATGACATAATCATTCGCCACGTAGAAGCAGGCCACCATCTGATTGCACTGGGCTCCGAAGAACTGGACGAGCCCTTTATCATTCAAAGTGATGAACCACAGGGCAATTTTTTACTGATGTTTGATCCTCTTGATGGCTCATCAAACATCGAGATCAACGGCCCGGTTGGTACGATTTTCTCTATTTTACAGGCACCAGAGGGCGCCACCGGAGCCGAAGAAGACTTCCTGCAACCCGGTAACGAGCAAATTTGCGCGGGCTACGTTCTTTACGGGCCGAGCACAGAAATGGTGATCACATTTGGTAACGGGGTCAACGGCTTTACCCTTGATCTGGATGACGGCGTTTTCAAGCTCACATCCGAGGACATGCGCGTTCCCATTGATACCGCAGAATTTGCCATCAATGCCTCCAACCAGCGCCATTGGGAGCCTCCGGTGAAGCGCTATATTGCAGAATGCCTGGAAGGCAAGGAAGGCCCGCGCAGCAAAGATTTCAACATGCGCTGGATCGCTGCCATGGTGGCAGATGTTCATCGCGTGATGAGCCGCAGCGGCGTGTTTTTGTACCCAATTGATGAAAAAACCCGGGATAAAGGTGGCCGTTTGCGCCTGATGTACGAAGCCAACCCCATGGCCATGATTATGGAACAAGCCGGTGGAATGGGCTCGACAGGGCGCGGGCGTATTCTGGATGTAAAACCCGAACACCTGCACCAACGCGTCCCCGTGATTATTGGCGCACGCGGCGAGGTAGAACACCTTATTCAGTACCACGAAGAATTCGATAATCAGTAAATTTCTGAAAAATAAAAAAAACCATCAATCCAGGGCTTGCATTGTCCCGCGCGGACCTATAGAAACTCGCTCACAACAACAGTGGCCCCATCGTCTAGTGGCCTAGGACGCTGGCCTTTCACGCCGGAAACACGGGTTCGAACCCCGTTGGGGTCACCACTTTTGTTTTAAAAATT
>JABJOR010000426.1 GCA_018664265.1 Rhodospirillales bacterium | reverse complement strand
TCATGCCGCAGAGGTGGACCCTGCTAGCTACAGTGTGGATTTGGATGATCTTCGCAAGCAAGTTAAAAAGCTGAAACCCAAATTGATTACCATTGGGGGCAGTATGAATTTACACCAACATCCGGTTCATGAAATTCGCGCAATTGCAGATGAAGTTGGGGCATGGGTGCTATTTGATGCTGCGCATCTTTCAGGCATGTTTGCGGGCGGTGCCTGGAAAAACCCGCTTGAAGAAGGTGCGCATTTGATGACCATGAGCACCTATAAAAGCCTGGGTGGTCCTGCGTCCGGATTGATCGTAACCAATAGCGCAAAGCTTGCCGAGCGTCTTGACGCCATCGCTTTTCCAGGATTGACAGCCAATTTTGATGCGGCCAAATCGGCAGCATTAGCAATTACCTTGTTGGACTGGAAAGCTCACGGCAAGGCCTATGCACAGGCTATGGTCGATACGGCTCGTGCTCTTGCAAGCCATCTCCATCATCTTGGTGCTCCGGTCTTTGGTGGGAATTCAGGCTTTACCACATCCCATCAGTTTGCATTGGAAGCGGCTGATTTCAGCGGCGGTCAAGCAGCGTCAAAGAAGCTTCGAGAGGCTGGTATTCTAGCCTGCGGGATTGGTCTACCTATAAAGCCTGTTAAAGGCGATATGAATGGTCTGCGTTTTGGAACACCCGAAATTGTACGCTGGGGAATGGGTGTGGAGGATATGGAAGAGTTGGCCCAGTTGATTTACCGAGTTCTGGTAAACAAGGAAAACACTGCCAGCGTCGCTCCGGATGTAAAGGCTTTCCGGCACAAGTTTAGCGATCTTCATTATATGCGATAATTCAGGTTGTTTCCCTTGATTATTGCGCTCTAAGCTGGAGTCTTCAAAAATTGATTCGGGTCTTTGATTTGGGAAAGAGCTTCGGTCAGCTCAGACTGCGCTTGAATCCATTTTCGAAATACCGAAATTCTGGGAAGCCTGCCTGCCTGCTCCGGGTACACCAGATAATAGGCTCCAAAACCATCCATACGGTCCCTAAAGGGTGCCACCAGTTTTCCACTCTTGATGGCATCATCAACATTGGGGCGACGGCCCATGGCGATACCTACACCATCCAGGGCGGCCTGAATGGTTTGTACGCGATTGTGAACCCGTATGGATTGACGGGGAACCACGTCTTTGCAGTCTGATTTTTCCAGCCAGAAAGCCCATTCCGGATTTGGTGCAAGTGTGCACAAGATTATCGTGTGTTTGGCAATGTCTGTCGGTTTTTTCAGAGGCGAGGATTTTTTCAGATATTCAGGGCTGCAAACCGGGAAAATTTCTTCACTCATCAGGAATTCTGTGCGCACGCCTGTCCAGGTTCCTGTGCCATATAAAATCCCGGCATCGACTTCCGGTAACAGGAAGTGCGGGTCTTCATAGGGCGTAACAATGTTAATTTCCATATCCGGGTTCTCGTCCTTGAACCCATCAAGGCGAGGGATCAACCACAATGTTGCCAGACTGGGGCATAATTGCACCGTTAAGGGGGATTGCCCGGTGCTGTCGACAACATCGGATGTGGCATCCAGCAAATCAGCGATAACGGCTTGAATCCTGATCAAATAGGATCTTCCTGTAGAGGTCAGCTCCAGCTCATGATGGCGGCGAACAAATAACCGCGTGCCGAGTTGATTCTCCAGGGTTCGAACTTGATGGCTGACGGCAGAAGGGGTCAGGCACAGCTCGTCCGCTGCACGCTGGAAGCTAAGATGCCGCCCAACAGATTCAAAGGCTTTCAAGGCTGCCAGAGAGGGTAATCGACTGACTTTCATATTTTTCTACCAAATACAGGTGCAACTCAATCGTATATACGTCACTGAAATCTTTTTTGATACCTTCTTTTTAACATTCCAAAGATCAATACCACTGGGCGCCAGTAGAACTGCGAGACCTTGTGCCAGCTGGGGTCTTGATCCGGAGTAAGGCCCATGGGGAATTCTTCACGCTCGGCGGGGACATACAGGGTGCCAAACATCCAATCCCAGATTGCCATGCCAAACCCGCAATTCTTACCATAATGCCGGGGCAGGGCACTGTGATGGATCTGGTGCTGGGCCGGACTGATGAAAATATAGTCCAAAATTCCGAAATCCAGCCAGATGTGGGTGTGCCGCAAGTTTGCGACCATATTAAAGATCGCCAGCAAGAGCTGTGTGCCGAGGAAGCTGTAAATTGTGATCTCGCCAGCGCTTATATAAAAAAAGATGCCGGTTACGATACCTCCGCACACATTGCCAAAGCTTCCGGCAAGAAACAGGTCGACAGGATGCATTCGGTACGTGGTCAACGGGTTGAGGGTTTCGGCTGAGTGATGAACTTTATGAAATTGCCATAAAAATGGTGAAATGTGTAAGAGCAAGTGGGCATAGAATTTTCCAAAATCCATAGCCAGAAAGAAGCAAACCGTATAGGCAATGCGCATGGGCAATGTGCTGAACATGGGTGCTTGTTGAGGGCCAAACCAGTCTATGGTGGTGGTCTCTATCCAGAGGCCAATCTCAGCGCTGGCCAGAACCAGTGGTGCGATAATCATGCCATACAGGATCGTGTTGATAATGTAATAGCGGTAATCTGCTTTTGCAGATGCACTCCACCATATTTTGCTGCTGAGTTGTTCTTTGAAGGCCTCGCCTGTAGGTTGCCCAGAAATACTGGCCCTGATCACAATGGTACCAATAGCCAGATACAGGCTTACAAGCAGGTAAACCCAGTAAATCCTGATGCCAGGATTCAGGACGCTCATGAATGGCCAGGATAGTGTCTCGAGTACTGCTTCCATAGCTCTAAAGCCCCCAAAATCCCCAAAAAATGAATACTGAGAAGTGTATCGGGTTTATTTTAACCTGTCATTGTTTGTTGCGATGAAGCAGCCAGGCTATTCCGCCGGGTATGCTAAAGGCCGCCATCAACAATCCAAACAAAATAGACATGGTAAAGGCGTCAATTTCCGCTATTCCTGCCATGGACAGGGTGGTCACCATTGCGCCTTCACGGACCCCCCACCCGGCGATGGATATGGGCAGGGTTGCGATCAGGATTGCCGGAGGAACAAGGACGAGGGCTTCGATAATACTTAAATCTATGCCCAGTGCGAGAGCACATTGCCATGCAAATAGGCTTATGAGAGTGTTTCCTAGCAAGCCGAAGAAAAGAGATTTTGCGATATTTAAAACACTCGTAAAAAGTATTTTTGCATCGACGGCTAAATTTCCCATCCCACGCACGATTTTCAACCTGTTCATGCTCGGCGGAAAACGGTCGAGCTGGGTCAGCACAACAGTGCCTAAAATAGCGAGCAGACTCAATATAGGAAAAATATACTGTGCAATTGTTTTGTCAGCAGGCAGGTCCATAAAAGGTTGAGCAAGTGTTACCATGAATATCAGGCAAGCCACGGTGATCACCCGTTCCAGAACAATACCATTTACCGCTGTAATCAAGGATGCCCCGGATTTATGGATTGTATACATTCTGAGGGCATCCCCTCCAATTACGGACGGCAGGGTTTGATTGAAAAAACTACCAATGTTCTGGACTTTGAATAACATCAGGAAGGAATAGCTTCGATCTATTGCAGACAGAACAACGTTCCATCTGAGCGCATTACTCATCTGGAGCAGCATGAAGGTCAATCCTGCAATGGCAATATTAAGCCATCTGAGGTCGCTCAGTTTCGCGTTGATTTGATCAAGGTCGAGTTTGGTCGCAAGAAAAGCAATCAGGGCTGCTGAGATCAATAATTTGATAGCGAAGAGGAAAATGTTTCGGCTCATAGTTCCTTGAACCCTAAATTTTCAATTATTGCAACCGGATAACACGAAATCCCTGTTCATCAAAAATCACAGATTCAGATTTTGCAAGGGTCTCTGCGTTGTCCATGAAGTCGAGATAATACGGTGCGATTGATTTCCACATGGGGTTTTCACTATCCCGGTGAAACTCCCAAAGCCTGCGGTGGTAAAGGCACATGCCCGGCTTGTCAAAATCACCAATAGCCAGATAGGGGAAATTTAAATTCAGTAAATATTGTTTTAGGGCATCCGGACCTTTAAAAAATGGCATGCCAGGGTCAGGGCTGACCGCGCCGGGAACATCAATGTTTGCAATTGCGTTTCGACTGTAGTCCCAGGCGAAAGGATGAAAGACCATGGCCATAATGCCAGCGCCTTCAGGGACGCTGTCCTGCATGTGTGCGTAAACGCCTCTTACTTCATCTGACAGGATCGGGCGATCCCAGTGCCCGGCAATAATTCGTGCGCTTTTTGTCATCAGCGCGGGAGCCAGAATCAATACGATCAAGATAATCATGATGTGCGTGGCTTTTGTTGGTAGAATAAGCTTTTTAAAGGATGTTTTTTCATTTTCACAAGCGCGCACAAAGGCAATGATTGCACCTATAATGGCAGCATTCGCAAATGGGGCTACGTAGCGGTGGAGATTATCTATATCGGAAAGATTAAATACCGCTGTAATGACAAAAGCCGTAATCAAAGCGGACAGGCTCAGCGCCAAGGATGTTTTTGAATGTTTGTAGATCAGGACCAAAACCAAAGGTAGCCAAAGCAATAACATGCGTGGCTCACTCATGATATCAAAGACAAACCGGGCAAGTTCAAACGAACTGTTGTCCGCCGAATAGGTTTCAAATTCCGGGCGATGGTTTCCCTTGAACAAAGGATACAGCGGCGAATTTGAAGACAATTGCAGCGTAACCATCCAGGGTAACAGAAAAATAAGTGAAGCAAGGCCTGTATGGATCAGTGAGAGGCAGTATTTGACACTATGGCGTTTTTCCTGCCACCAGCAAATGAGCCAGAATAAAGTAACGCCCAGGGCTGCACTCAAGAGGAAATGCGGGCGCAGACTGGCTGCTGCTGCCACGAGTGCCGCGATTAACCACAGGGTTCTGTAATTAGGAGATTGAGGCTTTTCAGTTAAATCAAGGGTACGAAAGAGCGTCAGAAAGATCACCAATCCTGTTGCGTGGCTGGCGCTGTTCAAAAATGGGAACGGCAGCAGGGCAATAATCATAATAATGACAAGACCCTGTAACAGAGATAGAGAGTAGGGGGCGGCTGTGTTATTTCCCGGTGTTCTGAAATGCCCTATGACCAGCCCGAAGCAGACTAGCACAGCAACACCGCGGTCCATCAGGTTGGCTGTGTTTTCATTTCCACTGATACCAATCAGGGCCTGCAGGAAGGTATGACCACCAAACCCGGCAATGCGGCGCAGGCTAAAAGGGTCCATTAGGCTGCCTGTTTGCAACATCCTTGTGATGAACGGAATGTAGGCAATGTCATCATCGGCGCAGCTGGTGGACTGAAACTGAATGGCCATAGCATAATAGGTCAACAGAACGGCGATCAAGCTGCCAAAAATAAAAATATGGGAAAGGCTGAGAGTGGGAAGTTTCAGGCGATTTCTGTAAAGTGTAATGGTTCCTGTTAGTGCTCCAAGCAAAACATACACGCTCAACAATTCTATCGATACAATTGAGAGTGCGTTAAGTACACCGCCGATGATCAGGGTAAAAGCCATACCCCAACCAGCCATCAGGCCCCAGTCCACATGTTGCGGTATGATCTGGCTTGATGGAGTATAAACAAGTGCCTTTACCATCCGTCCCCAGCCTATGAAGCAGAGCAGAACAAGCAGGCCCCAAAAGAATTGTTGGGTAAAGTGCAGGGAGAAAGTCCCGGTCATATTTTCGATCCCGGTATGCGAAAAATATCAAGTGTGATCTTGCACATGGTAATCGCCAAGCTATTGTTACACAATGTAAGATATCACAGTATCAAGCTGTTATCAGGTGAGGGAGAAGGCATGAAAACCGAGACGATGCGCATTATTGACCGTTATGTCGGCATTCCTGTGTGCATTGTGCTGTCCTGGCTGGCTCCGCTTATTACCCGTAAACAGAACAATAATGTTGTGGTTGTTTGTAAATTCTTTGGCATCGGCAGTATTTGCCTGAGCTACCCCCTGATTTATGAACTGAAGAAGCAGGGCAAGGAGATTGTCTATCTGACTTTTGCCTCTAACGAGCCCATGGTTCGCTTTCTTGGGGTGGATAGATGCATCACCATAAATTCAAAGTCTTTTGGGGCGTTTGTGTTTGATGTGCTTAAAGCTGTTTGGCAATTACGACGTATTAAGCCAGGTGCATTTCTTAATCTTGAATTCTTTTCAAAATTTTCTGCGATCATGTCTGTCCTGTCGGGTGCTGCTGTTCGATCCGGATTTTACATGCTGCACTCAGCCATCGGTAAACTTTATACGCACCGCACAAATTTAAATCTCTATCGTCCTGTTTCTGAAAATTTTTTGAATGTTGGCACCATGACTGGTGTGGTTTCTGATTCGCAAAAGCCTGATTTTTACCCGGATACATTTCACATACCGGATACAGCCAAACTGCCGTCTCAAGTATCCGGGAACTACATTGTTGTTAATGCGGAAAGCAGTGAGACCATCCGCGAGTTGAAATCCTGGCCAACGGAAAACTGGGTTCGTTTGATAATCAGCTTACGTGAAGAACGCCCCGAATACTCACTGGTTTTAATCGGCGCCAATGCGGGTGAAATACAAAATACCGAGCTGTCAAAATTGATTGGGGCCAATCAGGGGATTATCAATTGCGTGGGAAGAACCTCGTTTGATGAATTCACGGGATTGATCGCAAACGCTGCATTGGTCGTCACCATTGATAGCGGCCCAGTTCATCTCAGTGCCTTGATGAAACGCCCGACAGTCGCCATGTTTGGGCCTGAAACACCAACGCTGTATGGTCATAAACTGCCCTGGGTGCGCTCTTTTTACAAAGGCTTGATCTGTAGCCCTTGTCTGGCAATTTATGATGCCAAGAAAAGCGTGCTGGATTGTCAGGACAATAAATGCATGAAGCAGATTACACCTGATGAAGTTCTGCAAGCAACATTTGAAATGTTACCAACGTCTGATGGAAAAGCCCGTCAGATCGGTTAATAGTGTTACTCTAAAGTATTAAAGTTTAACAATCCCCAGGGGAGCGATCTTCATGAGTGACGAGATTTTATACGATGTGCGTAATCGAATTTCCCACATTCAGATTAACCGGCCAAAAGCATTGAATTCTATGAATCCTGATTTGATGGCAGAGCTGTCAGATCGTCTAAAACAAGCCGATGCAGACGATGAGAATGTTTCCGTTGTCGTGTTGTCCGGTACGGGCAACCACTTTGGCGCAGGCTACGATCTCAAATATGACTGGCACAGCCATTATGGAGAAAGCGTGCTGGATATGCGCAACATGTTGCTGGATTGCGCAGCATTTGAATACGGGCCATGGGATTGCACCAAGCCTGTCATTGCTATGATCCGTGGTTATTGTCTGGCAGGAAGTTGCGAGCTTTCAATGATGTGTTGTGTTTCTTTCGCCAGTGAAACGGCACAATTGGGTGAGCCTGAAATCCGGTTCTCCACATCTCCTCCTGTTATGATTATGCCTTGGAC
>JABJOR010000425.1 GCA_018664265.1 Rhodospirillales bacterium | reverse complement strand
GACGTAAAGGGCCGCGCTGTATAGGATTCTATTGCGTGGGTCAGGACATCAAATCCGGTTGAGGCAACAACGCCGCCTGGCAGAGTATGCGTTGTTGTCGGATCAATTACCGCCATTGTCGGCTTTAAAAAGGCCGATGCAATCCCCGTCTTGACCCCGATCTTTGTAACATCGAAGACGATAATCCCGGTGGTTTCACTGCCCGTACCGCATGTTGTCGGGCAAGCGATATGCGGCTTAAGCTTTCCGGGTATTGGACGACCTTCCCCAATAGGGCTATTCAGGTACGCCATAACATCGGCAGGGTAACAACTGAACAGATTGGCAGCCTTGGCAGTATCCATAACGGAGCCACCACCTAAAGAGACAAACCCGTCAAATTTTCCGTCAATTGCGAATTGGGTTGCCTCTTCGATAGAGATATCGGTCGGCTCTACATGGCAGCGATCAAACAACTCGACTTCAAGGCCTGCGCCGCGCAGTGCGTCCATCAAAATAGACGTAGACGGTGTGCTAGAGATATTCTGATCCGTGTAAACAGCTACGCGCTTCATTCCCAATGATTTCGCATCGTCTCCGACTTCTTTCAAAGCCCCGACACCGAATTTCATCGCGGACGCGCTAACCGTGTAAACCGTTTCTCCGCCGTCCATGGCTTCGTAATAAATGTGTTCAGTTTGCGATGTCATGCTACAGGCTCCAGCTATTTTTAAGATATTAACCTATGTAGCAGAAATTCACCCAGGATATCTACCGTACGATTGCATATGCCGGCTGGCGTGGGTCGGCCCCTGCGCGTAAGAAACCTGGCTTGGGCTCAGCCACGATGACTTCAACGGCAGCTACATTTCTGGTGTAGTCTGGATAAATGTCCACGCGGTGCCCCAGGTTTGTCAACTCCTGCTGGACTGCCTCATCAATACGCCCTTCCAGACTGACACATCCAGGGTAATAATTGTAAGGAGAGAATGATGATGGGAAATTGTGCGAGGTCACACGCGGCGCGTCAATTGCATCCTGAACATCCATGCCAAAATGGAATATGTTGAGGAAAACCTGCAGCATGGATTGTACCTGTGCGTCACCGCCGGGGGCGCCGAATGGCATAACAGTGCCATCATCACGCAGGGCAATCGCCGGGTTGGGGGTCAGGCGGGGACGCTTGCCTGGGCTAACACCGCTTGGGTGGCTTGGATCGGGGCGTGACTGGCAGCCGCGAGCCGACGGAATAAGGCCAGTTCCAGGAATAACCGGAGACATCCACATCCCATCTGATGGCGTCGCCGAAAACGCATTGCCCCATTTATCGACGGCACACAGATACGACGTGTCCGGATCGCGTCCTGGCCGACCTTCGGTTGCGGGAAAATCAAAGGGCTCATTGACACCATTGGGGGCTGGTATATCTGTGATAGCCTGCTTGGGGTCGATGCGTTTAAGCCATGCATCAATATTGGCATCGCCGTGCAAGCGTTCCAATGGAACGTCGATAAAGTCCGGATCGCCATAGTAATATTCTCGGTCCGCAAAGGTGCATTTGATAACTTCAATGAGCAAATGGAGATACTCTGCGCTATTTTGTTTTAGCCCATCCAGGCCAGCCTTTTCCATCATAAGCAGGGACTGTATCAAGGTTGGGCCCTGACACCATGGCCCGCAGGTGAACAGGTTGAAATCGCGCCAGCGCCCCTGTATTGGTTTTCCGATCTGGCTCCGAAAATTAGCCATATCATCACGCGACAGATAACCACCTTCGTTCTGGTTGAAGGTCACAATCTTTTCCGCAATATCACCCACATAGAACGCAGCCCGCGCCGCTTCCAGCCCGGCTATCCGCCCACCATGAGCCGCTGCTTTTTCCTCATCCACCATGTACTGGATTGTTGCGGCCAGATCGGTTTGCACGAACCGGTCTCCAAGTTTAGGCACCTTGCCGCCGGGCATAAAAATAGCGGCATTAGAGGGCCACCTGCTTTCTTCTTCCGCGTTGAGCTTAAGCGCCGATGCAAGATAGTGAAAAACTGAAAACCCGTCACGAGCGTATTCTATCGCTGCTCCTGCGACATCGCCAAATGACATTGTTCCATAGTCACGCAGTGCCGTGATCCAGGCATCCGGCGCGGCTGGCACAACTGTGCGCAGCACCCCAACGGGAATTTCACCATCGTGCTCGCGCATGAAAATATCGGCGGGTATGGACATGGGCCAATGCCCAAGTCCCGCAATGGTAACAATCTCACCGTTCGCCATACGGATAATAATCGGTGCAACACCGGAAAAACAGACTTCATCCGCATGCAGGACAGCCAGTGCCATGCCAGCGCAACACCCGGCATCAACGGCGTTTCCACTCGCTTCCAGAATCGCATTTCCAGCTCGCGCAGCAAGATAGTGTCCGGCTGAAACAGCATGTTGATTGCCGTAGAGTGTTGGGCGCATGGCAAATTTCCCCTGTAATGCTAATTATTATTAAGGATGAGTAGTAACGGAGATTGTACGGTGTGCCCACCAGCAATTCTTTCGCTTAACGCGCTATAGCTCGTGCTGATTTCTTCTCCGCTTATGAGGTCGGTTAAAGTCCCTTGCTGGTTTGATAGGGACTCTGGCAGAGAGGTGTCTTGTTCAGATGATGTGCCATTTTCAACAATCAACAGCACATGTCCGGAATCGCTATCGCACATGATTATTCGGTGTTGGCTTGTTTGGTAGTTGGACGGGTTCGTAAGGTTTTTAGGCAGCAGTTTATCCAATGATGTCATAACCCGGCTACCATCTTTAGGATTATACAGCCTGTCTACCAAACCCTGGCAACTACAGTAGCCGCGATCCAGTTCGACAAAGTTATCAATAATAACTGACATATCCGGATTTGCTCGTGCCAACAGGGTAGCTTCGGCCACACGGGCAAGCTCGCCTTTCTCGGCAACATCATTGCTGGACGCTGCGGCCCAGGCCATGTCGACGCACGGCACATGCATCATGGCCTTGTAATTTGTGCCAGCAAGGCAACTCTGTATCGCCGCATACCCGTCAACAGGCGACACATCGCGCCTGATACCGAACACGAATCCATCGACGCCGTCTCTCAGCTCGGTCTGGTTCAATACCCAGTCTACTTCATCCGTAAGGTCTGCGTGCATGCCGTGATGCGAGGTCCAACCTTCGACTTCGGGGCGAACAGCATTCAGGTATACCTCAAAGTCCGATCCCTGTTTCAATTCCCGGCGCAACTCTTTCAGCGGAGCTGCGAATTCCAGCCACTGATCGAACAGGGCGACCACCTCTATCGCCTTGATGCCAGCTGAATGCTCTAATAGAGCGGCTCGGCGTGCCTCATTCGGCAGGCCCAACATGACAACGGTGAAACGGTGCCCAAGCACAGCCAGTTGTTTCACCCGCTCTGATATCCGTGGGTTCATGAGGTCGTAAATGGGTACCCTCAAATCCGTAACGCCCATCTCCCAAAGGGCGGCAATCGGGTAATCATTGCGCACGTGTTTGCGCTCGAAAATCTCTAGTCCCCACGCTGATGGGATATCCACTTCATCGCACCAGGACATGCGTAAATCCATGGTCACTGACGCACCGGTGCTTTTCCATGAATGGGTGCGGTAAGGCAGTTCATCGCTGGCACGGATCATGTGTGGCACATGCTTGTCTGCATACATATCGACCCAGAAGAAGCCGAGCTTGTTTGGATCAAAACTACCCATGTCGCGTGTTGGGGGGGTGCGAAAAAATTCCATATAATCGGTGCGAATGATACCCGTCGAAGGTAGCGCAAACTGATGCATGCCGTTCAGGTAGTTGTAGAAATAATTGTGAACATGCCCGGCGTAATACCCTTCAACCTTGTGTTGTTCCAAAAGCTCAATAAGGTTGCCCCGCGCCGGTTCGTCAATATTGTCGTAGAAATCTGGCTCGTTCCTGTCGGATAGATAAATCGGATAGTGGGCGAAAACAAATATCCGTTTGCCATCATTGTCCGATAAAGTCTGTACCAGCCAGTCCCATTGCTCCTGTTCTTCCACAAGCCCAGAGTTGTGCAGCATTGAGTTGATCACCAGAAACAGGCAGTCTTCATGCTCGAAACTGTATCGTTGTCGACCGAAATGTTGTTCGTACTTATCAATCGCGTATTTGGTTATGGAAACATTTTCATCAATTTTGGGTAAGGCCGGATGAAGCTTTTCACCGATGTCGTGATTGCCGGGCACCAGATAGTAGGGCATATCGAAATTTTTCGAGGCATCATGGAAAGCCTGCGCTGAATCATCGAATGCTGTTGATGTCGGGACAGGATCGGTAATGTCCCCCAAATGAACGACAAAGTCCGGTTTCATAGCATTTACGCGTGCGATCACACCATCATACATGCTCGCAAGCTTGCTGGCGTAATCATCGCCACCTTCGAAGTTTAATTCTTCATCCCCGGTAAGGTGTGTATCAGCGACGATGGCGAAGCTGAAAAGAGGGCGGTCAATATCGGTGTTCACGTATGTCTCTCCTGATTTTAATCCAGTGACGTTATTTCTTTTTGAGTATGAGCAATAACGGAGATTGTACGGTGTGCTTACCTGTAGCTCTTTCATTGAGCGCGCTATAGCTCGTGCTGATTTCTTCTTCACTTACGAGGTCGATTAACGTTCCTTGCTGGTTTGATAGGGACTCTGGCAGAGGGTTGTTCTGCTCGAATGACGTGAACACGCCGTTTGCAACAATCAACAGCACATGTCCAGCGTTGCTTTCGCTCATGATTATACGGTGTTGGCTGGTTTGATAGATAGACGGGTTCGCAAGATTATTAGGCAGCAGCTTATCCAGGGATGTGACGATACGGCTG
>JABJOR010000424.1 GCA_018664265.1 Rhodospirillales bacterium | reverse complement strand
GCCGTGCAACAAAGAGACCATGGCAATTATCGCTTATCACCAGCCTGTTACTCGTGCTGAAATCGAAGAAATTCGCGGTGTCAGCCTGAGTAAAGGTACTTTTGATCTGTTATTTGAGAAAGGCTGGATCAAGCCACGCGGCAGGCGTGATACGCCAGGTCGCCCCATGAATTGGGGCACCACAGATGAATTTCTTGATCATTTCGGGCTCTCTCGAGTCAGTGATTTACCAGGGTTGGATGAGCTGAGAGCCGCAGGATTGCTAGAATCCGGTCCTGCGTTGAATGTTTACAGAAGTCGAGGTGATCTGCAGGAAGGCGAGCAAAATCCACAAGGGGAATTGCTTGACGGCAACAATGAAAATAGCGATTCCGAGCCCGATGCTGATCCGGATTCACTGGCACCATTTTCGTCTCAGGGCGAAGAAGATGCTCTTCCAGAGATCGAAACCGGTTTAGAAGAAGTAGATCCGCTCGATCCGGAAGTATGATCAGAGTAAACATAATCCAATAATATGCTTTTGGTGCATTGCGATAGCGCTATCAATCTGCCATTATCCGCCACCAATTGAGTTAACATTGATTTATATAAAGTGAGAGAACGTTCATGGGAGCATTTAGCATTTGGCATTGGCTCATCGTCCTGGTTGTTGTCCTTGTCCTGTTTGGTGGCAAAGGCAAGGTTTCTGCCTTGATGGGTGATTTCGGCAAAGGCCTGAAGTCATTCAAAAAAGGTATGAAGGATGAAGAAGTCGCCGACAGCACAGATAGCGAAGCAAAAGTGTTGAAAACCGAAGCTTCTGATGTTGACGCAACGGCATCCGAAGACAAAGACAAGGCCGCTGGCTGAACCTGAGTAATAACACTCTAATTTAAAACGGCGGACTTCATTCATGCTGGATATTGGCTGGCAAGAGCTCATGGTTGTGGCAATATTGGCGATTATCGTCATAGGGCCAAAAGACTTGCCGCGTGCATTACGCACTGTCATGCAAGGCATACGCAAGGTTCGTGGTATAGCAAAAGAATTCCAAAGCGGCGTTGATGATATGGTCAAAGAGGCTGACCTTGACGACCTGCGTCAGGAGCTCAACAAGGTTGCTGACGGTGATATCAAAAAAACCATCACCGATGCTGTGGACCCGAATGGCGACCTGTCCAAAGAAATGGACATGAGTGACGTTCAAAAAGACATGGACAAAATTGCCAAGGACGCATCTGCGGACAAACCTACCGTCACACCTGAAACTTTTACCGAGAGCGCACCTGTCGAGACAAAACAGGAAGACACCAAGCCTGATAACACCAGCACAGAAACCACTGCAGAATCCGAGCGGCCAGCAGAAGCTGAAAAGCCCGCTGCTACTGCCTCAAACAGTTAATACAGAGCATAGATAGAGATAACGCCCGTGACATCCAGCAAGGATACCGTCGAAGAATCACAAATGCCGCTACTTGATCATCTGGTCGAGTTGCGCAGTCGTTTGATGAAATCCTTTGTAGCACTCATTATACTGTTTTTTATCTGTTATAATTTTGCTCCATATATTTACGGCTTTCTGGTTCAACCGCTGGCGGACGTTATGGATGATATGGGCGGAGAACGCCGCCTGATCTTTACGGCCCTGCATGAAGCCTTCTTTACCTATGTCAAAGTAGCGTTTTTTGCGGCCTTATTTATTTCATTCCCGTTTATCTCGTTACAGCTCTGGGCCTTTGTTGCGCCAGGCCTCTACAAGAATGAGAAAAAAGCCTTTTTACCATTTTTAGTTTTCACGCCCATCCTGTTCTTTATGGGTGGAGCGCTGGTTTATTATTATATTTTCCCGTTCGCCTGGGCATTTTTTCTGGGTTTTGAGTCCACCGGGGTTGCTGGTGGATTGCCAATCCAGCTTGAAGCCAAGGTTGATCAGTATTTATCCCTGGTTATGCAACTTATCTTTGCTTTCGGGCTTTGCTTCGAGCTTCCTGTGATTTTATGCCTACTAGCCCGTGTTGGAATGGTTACAGCCAAGGGGTTGGGTGAAAAGCGCAAATACGCCATTGTTTTTGCCTTTGTCGCCGCCGCCATTTTGACCCCTCCAGACGTTATTTCTCAAATCGGCTTGGCAATATCAATCGTTATTCTTTACGAAATCTCCATCCTTGCTGTGCGATTGGTAGAGAAGAAAAAGGAAGCATCAGACGAAGATGATGATGCTGACGATGATGCAGACGACGATGAAGAAAAAGACGAAGACAGCAACAAGACAACAACAGCTGGTGCCGTAGATAACGCACCGGCCTGAAATAACCGGTAGAAATCATGCACGACATTAAATGGATACGTGAAAACCCGGAGGCTTTTGATAAAGCATTGGGTATGCGCAAACTTGCCCCTATGGCAGGCGACCTTATCGCGTTGGATAAAAAACGCCGCGAGCACTTGACCACAGCACAGGAAATTCAGGCTGAGCGTAACAAGCTCGCCAAGGAAATCGGCGCGGCCAAGTCCCGTGGCGAAGACGCCAGCGAAATCATTGCCAAGG
>JABJOR010000423.1 GCA_018664265.1 Rhodospirillales bacterium | reverse complement strand
GCTTCAGAAAACCATCCTGTTCGTTACCCATGACTTTGATGAAGCCCTGCGGCTGGCCGACAGAATAGCGATTATGAAAGATGGCATCATCGAACAGATCGATACCCCAGCCAATATTATTCTTAATCCATCGACAGAATATGTTGCAAAGTTCACCAATGAGGTGCCTCGTGAAAAAGTCCTTCATTGCGAGAATATCATGGAAGACATTGGCGTTGTTTCAGATCTAAGTGATTTAAGAGTTCCCAAAGACGCAATCATTGAAACCGTCGCTGAAGCGGTGTTGAATGAAAAAAAACCAACCGCAGTTGTCGATAAAAACAACCAGACAATAGGTGTGTTAAGAAGGAGAACAATACTTCATATACTCTTTGGTGACAGTGCAGACTTAATAATCTCAAATCCTGAGGCTGAGGCTGAGGCTGAGGCTGAGAGTTGATCATGAACCCATTATCAAGGCATACAAAACTCTTGCAGTTTACCACTTTGCTGGTTGTTTTTTTTATCCTGTGTTTTTCTGTAGACCCATCTGAAAACAATATTTTATGGCGGCTTCCATCTTTTTTGGCAGGTGTCCCTCAGATAATTAATGATTCAATTAATTATCTGATGTTCGAATGGATGCCGATAGAAATATTTGACCCGGAAATTGAAGAATATGAAGAATCGGCCCTATTGAAAGAAATCACCAGATCAATATCCCGTGCCTTGCTTTTTTGTATTGAATTTATTCGCGAAGTTCTTCTGGGTGGCGTTAAAACCATCGTAGCATTTACGAGTTGGGATTTTGTTCGGGAAAACAGTTGGGTTCATTGGCCTGCACTGCCCTGGACTGTGGTTTCCGCGGCTGCAATTGTTTTAGGCTATGCCCTGAATGGAAAATGGCTCGCCTCACTAGCAGGCTTTTCGACGATATATATCGCTGCATTCGGACAATGGGAGCCTGCCATGGAAACGCTCTCGTTCGTATTGGTTGCGGCACCAGTTTCTATTTTGCTGGGTCTTGTTCTTGGCGTTTTGGCCTATAAGAACCGGGCTGTCGAAAAGGCCTTGATGCCTTTACTGAATATAGCCCAAACGATGCCGCATTTTTCCTATCTGGTGCCAATAACAGTCTTATTTGGCGTTGGTGATCATGCCGGTGCCATTGCAACCATTATTTTTGCCACGCCACCGATGATACGCTTGAGCTTGCTGGGACTTAAATCTGTTTCCCCTGAAGTTATCGAAGCGGGCATTATGAACGGGTGTAACAAATATCAACTCTTGTTCAGGGTGCTGATTCCAACAGAGCGACACCAAATTCTTATCGGTGTAAACCAGGTGATTATGCAATGCTTGGCTATGGCAGTCATTGCCTCTTTCATTGGCGCAAAAGGCCTGGGCTTCAATCTGTTGCTAGCCCTTAATCAGCTTAGAATTGGCCAGGCCCTGGAACTGGGAATTTGCATTGTGCTGATTGCCGTGGTTTTAGACAAATTGTCCTTAAGTTGGGCAAACAAACAGATTGACTATTTTGCGGATCTTAATTTTTTTGAACGCCATAAATATCCTCTCATTCTTATTACTGTCTTATTTACAGGTACTGTTTTGGCATATATAGGCAGTTTAATTTTTAAAGATGGCATTAACTATTTTTATCTCATCCCACATAATATGGGGATTACGACAGAGAATTTCTGGCAGTCGGGCGTGGACTGGATGGTGGATAATTGGTACCAGGGCCTACAAGGCTTCAATAAAGCACTGATTATCAATGTGCTTATGCCAATGAAAAATGCTTATCTGAGTATGCCCGTGTCAGCAACATTTGTGTTGGTGATGGGTGTCGGCTATATCGTAGGCGGCATTAGATCAGCACTTATTGTTGGTGGTTTCTTGTTATTCATTGCGTCTACAGAATGGTGGGACCGGGCCTTAATCACGGCTTACATGACAACGTTCGCAGTCATTATATCGGTAATTATTGGCGCAGTTGTGGGTTCTTTATGCGCTCAAAACTCGTTGGCGACAAAGACCATTTTGCTTGTTTGTGATACTTTTCAGACATTTCCGTCATTTATCTATTTGATCCCCGTGATCATGCTCTTTGGTGTAACCGATACATCCGTGTTAATCGCCGTTGTTATCTATGCGACTATTCCCTCTATCCGTTACACGGTGGAGGGACTTCGTAATGTGCCTGCTTCTTTACAAGACGCAGGCTCAATGTCGGGTGTCAATCGAATGCAAAGGTTGCTCCAGATTGAACTACCTTTAGCATTC
>JABJOR010000043.1 GCA_018664265.1 Rhodospirillales bacterium | reverse complement strand
TGCGTCATGGATGACAAATTCACTATCCATTGTCAGGCGAACACTCATGTCGTGAATGTCTTCGCCAGCATTGATGCCCTGCCGATCATGGTTTGGGAATGAATAAGTCTTTCGATCAGTGATACGACCTTCAATATCCCACATGCCATCTTCCCGAAGATATCCATGGCACTTTATGTCTCGGGTGTGAAGATGCTCGCGATTAGCCGGCTTGGAAAGAGGCATGTTATTTATCCATGTTCAGAGTAATGACTTAACGTGACATATGTATATGGCACATAAATACCCTTCTGCCAGTCAGGCAGTGTAATTTTAATAATGTTGGGTAGCAGATACTGACCTGTATTCAATGTTTCGAAATCATCATGTGCAATCATGCACCATAACGATCCCCAAAAACAAAAGCCTCGGTTTCTTTGATGTCTTCTTCGAGCGCTTCTTTTACAGTGCTATACAGATCACGTATGGAAACCACAGCCACACACTTGCCATCAACTGCTACGGGAAGATGCCGATAGCCACGGGAACTCATTAATTCCAGAGCATCGCCAGCAGAATCATCCGGGGACAGGGTATCCGGGTTTACCGTCATGATTTCGCTTACCAATACTGTATTGCTATCAGAGCCATTGGCGACGACTTTTCGGGAAAGGTCGCGTTCTGTTAAAATGCCAATTATTTTGGACTGGTCATCAACAACAATTACCGCAGCACAATTGGCAGCAGCCATGTTTTCTGCGGCTTCGCGCGCAGTGGCTTCTTTTTTCAGGCTGCAAATTGATTTTTCAGTAACAACATCCGGGACAATTTTTCTATACATGGTGGCTTTGTCCTTATTTTATTGGTTAATACATTTGAACGCATATATTCAATATCAGTATATCATACTGTTATTATACCCAATTTTGTAACAGCATATGAAAAAAAACGTAAAAATGATGTTTTTTTGTCTCAGGATGCTGAATTATCAGCTGTTTCTTTGCTTTCAGAAGGCTCTTGTGTCGGGGTGATTCGGATGGAAATAATCTGATGGCGTTGACGCCGCAGAATTTCAAATCTGAACCCGTGGAACATATAGGCTTGGCCAACATCGGGAATGCGTCGTGATTCATGCAAGACCAGTCCGGCAATAGTGGCGGCTTCTTCATCAGGTAAATTCCATTCGCACTCACGATTCAGATCACGAATGGTAACGGTTCCGTCTACCACATAGCTGCCGTCTGCCGATAGATGTATGCCTTGTGTGGCAATATCATGTTCATCGGCAATATCACCAACGATTTCCTCCAAAATGTCCTCAAGCGTTACAATGCCCATCAAGGCACCGTATTCATCGACGACCAGGGCAAAATGTTCATGACGTTGGCGGAAGGCATCCAGTTGATCATCAAGCGTTGTGGTTTCCGGAACAAACCATGGGTCGGCGGCCATTTTTATAAAGTCTTCTGAGGACGTGGTGCGCTCAGGATTGCCATACAGTGCCCGCAGAAGTGCTTTGGCATGCAAAACGCCAACAATGTTGTCCTGATTTTTTTGCCACAGGGGAATTCTGGTGTAGGGACTGGCCAAAACCCGTTTGATGATTTCATCTCGCGGAAGATCCACGTCAATAGACATGGCATTCTTGCGGTGAATCATAACCTCACCGATTTGAACATCGGCAAGATCAAGCACACTGCGCAACATGGCGCGTTCTGTTTTAACGTTGGCATCTTTACGTTTGTGCAACTCGATTGCGCCGCGGATTTCTTCATCTCCGCGACCAAGAACGCTTGCTGAATCATATTCTGCACCAAAGACCTTCAGGATGATGTTTATCAGGGCACTTATGGTCCAGGTGAACGGTTTCAGGATAAAGACCAGGAACTGAATGATAGGTGCAATCCCCAGAGCCATGCGGTCTGCATTTTGAAAAGCATAGGTTTTTGGCAGGATCTCAGCAAAAATCAAAACCAGCAAAGTCATAATAATTGTCGCATAAACAACACCGGTTTCGCCATAGAGCGATATTAACAAACTTTTCGTCATGGCAGACGCCAGAATATTAACCAGATTGTTGCCCAGTAATATGGTTCCGATCAGGTGCTCTTTTTTTCTGTGCAACTGGTTGACGAGGGAAGCACGATTATCACCGTTTTGTTCCAACTGGTGCATAACCGGACGGGACGCTGCCGTCAGGGCTGTCTCCGAGCTGGAAAAGAAAGCTGAGAGAACGAGCAATACAAAGACAGCAATCAGTGTAATAACCATGATTTGATCCTAGTTTCCGGACTGTTCAAGGGCTTCATTGAGGGTTGCAAGTATATCGCTATCATTAACTTCATTGGTAATAAAAGCATCACCAATGTCGCGAGCCAGAATGAAAACCAGCTTCGCATCGGCAACTTTTTTATCCAGGCGCATGTGATCCAACAGTTTTTCAGCTGCCCAGTCTGTTCCTGCATTGCCATGTAAGTTGTAGCCAATGTTTGTCTTGGCAAAGTGTGCCCGCAGCCGATCGGCCCGACCTGCAGGGCAAATACCTATGCGTTCTGAAATCGAAAGCGCCATAACTGAGCCGATTGCAACAGCCTCGCCATGGAGCAGGGTGCCTGAATACCCGACCTCGGCTTCCAGCGCATGGCCAAATGTGTGGCCAAAGTTAAGCAAGGCACGCCGTCCGGTTTCGCGTTCATCTTCGGATACAACATCGGCCTTGGCCTGACAGCTTTTGACAATGGCGTGGCGCTGAGCATCCTGATCGCCAGCAAGGACACGCTCGCCATTTTTTTCCAGCCAGTCAAAGAACGGTGCATCGGCGATTAAGCCGTATTTGACCAATTCGGCATATCCAGCACGTAGCTCACGTATAGGAAGGGTTTTCAAGGCATCGGTGTCACATAAAACCAGTTTTGGTTGATGAAATGCACCCGCCAGATTTTTCCCTTGTGGCGTATTTATGCCTGTCTTTCCGCCGACGGAGCTGTCCACTTGGGACAACAAGCTCGTGGGGATTTGGATAAAATCTATACCGCGCAGAATAATCGCCGCTGCCATACCTGTTAAATCACCAATGACCCCACCGCCAAGGGCAATGACCACTGTATTGCGTTCAATCTGTGCATTGAGCAGTTTGCAGACCAGTTGCTCCAGGTTAGTGAAGTTTTTGGTTTTCTCGCCGGGCTCCATGACAATGGCTTCAGATGATATGCCATGACTGTTCAGAGAATTCTGTAGTGGGGCAAGCCAGTGTTTCTCGACATTGCTGTCCGTAACAATAATGGTCCGGGCCTCTTTCAGGTAAGGTGCAATATAATCCCCCGCGGTGTTAATCAGACCTGATCCAACATGAATGGAATAGCTACGTTCGGCCAGATTTACCTGTACTGTTTCTATTTGCCCTGTTTTTATTTGCGCAGACATGTTTATTCCGTTTTTTCTGTAATGTTGGCGAAATTTTCTAAAGCCTCGATAACTTTCCCGGTGGTGATATCGACGCTTTCCTGGCCAGTTTCAATAGTTATATCAGCCAATTCATAAACCGGATAGCGCAAGCCTATCAGTTTTTCGAGGGCGTCTCTTGGATTACTGTTGTTGAGCAACGGTCGTCCACCACGACGTGATGTTCGTTTTACCAGGATATCCAGGCTGGCTTTCAACCATATGGAAACACCATTTTCATGAATGGATTGCCTGGTTTCTGTATTCATGTAGGCGCCACCCCCGGTTGCCAAAATCTGTGGACCATTGCCAAGCAACCGCTTAATTACTTTGACTTCACCTTCGCGAAAATCCGCTTCGCCATACAACTCGAAAATATCCTCGATACTGCATCCCGCAGCCGCTTCAATTTCGTGATCGGCGTCTATGAAGGGCATGCCCAGTGCTGCGGACAAGCAGCGCCCGACACAGGTCTTTCCGGCACCCATAAGTCCGACAATAACGATGGATTTTGGGCCTAAATTGGTTATGAGTGCTTCATGTGCTCTCAATGTGGTTCTCCGTAGTATTGTACAAGACGTATGCGATTCTTCCAAAGGGTCTTCAAAAATGTATTAAACGCGTATAAGTCTGCCTAAAATTTGTCATACTTTTACTCTAAACAACACAATTAGTCTTTTTAATTCAGTGACAAATACCCTTTTGTCAGAGGTTTGTCACTGGTTTGGAATTTGGTGATTGCGGATATTTTTCAATGTTGCATATTGTTACACGAAGATGATCATTTTATGAGAGATAGGGAAATATATGTTCCGGGTTTCTATAGTTGTGCTGGTTGTATTACTTGCAGGCGTAATTGGTGGCGCAGTCTTTCTTGCTACATGTGAAATTCCTGCACCATCGGCTCCTGTGGAGAAGGTCATATCTGATGAAAAGTTCCCTAATTAGAGTCTCAAAATCGATACTGCTGTCTTTGTCGGTGGCATCGATTCTACCATTTATGAGCTTTCATAGTGCCGTAGCGCAAGAAATCGTGCCTTTAACTCTTGAGCCGCAAGAATTGCAACCTGTTACAGTACAGCCTTCATCAGCTTCCGGTGAAACTGGTACAAGCACAACGAATGAGTGGACGACCGGCGTAGGTGTTGGGACTGTCAATACAGCGAATGTGAATGTCGATAGTATTGAAGTGAATGTCCTGAGTACCGTGACGTCTGATACGGCTGGTTTGTTGCGCGAGCAAGACGGCGGATTTCCTTTTGAAATGTGGCGTGGTTCCGAGCGCATTATCGTGGATGCATTATTTAATCGCTTGCCTGTGGCGACTCGCTCTCCGGCAATGCGTTCCTTGATACACAGGTTGTTGGTGACACAATCCAAACCACCGCAGAATAATAGAAACGCAAATGTTTTAGATGGCGCTTTTGTCGCGAGGCGTTTGGAATTGTTGGCAGCAATGGGTGATTCAGCGGCTGTAACACAGATGCTGGATGTTACACCGGGGCGCACATCCAATGAACGCCTTCTACGTATCGAAAGTGAAGCAAAACTGTTGCGCGGTGAATTTATTGATGCCTGTGCTTTAACCAATGAATTCATGAAAGACAACATGGATATTTATTGGCAGAAATCGTTTATTTTCTGTCAAATTTTGTCCGGTGCCATGTCAGAGGCAGAACTGGGTATATCGCTGATGCGTGAGCTTGGTGTTACCGATGAGTTGCTCTTTCTGATCCTCGATTCCATGATTAAACAAGAAATTCCGGTTATAGAATCTTTACCAGACCCTTCACCACTGATAATTGCGGCGCTGAGCGCTAGCAAGGCTCGTTTGAATGGTGAAATTCTTACCACTCCTACGCCGACTGTTTTACCGGCCATAGCCATAAACGAAGACGTCGATATGGAAACCCGCCTGCAAGCTGCCGAGCAGGCTGTATCATCAAATGTAATGGATGTTTCTGTTTTGCGTGAATTGTATAAATCCGTTGTATTCAACCCGGAAGAATTGAATAGTCCTCTCAGCACGGCGGAAATCAGCAGTGGTCCCCGTGCACGTGCCTTGCTCTATCAGGTCGGTGGACTGCAAACAGTTGATGGTGCCAGAGCTGAATCGGCTTCCATGGCGCTTGAACGAGCCAAAGTTGATAATCTTTATGCCCCGGTATCAGAAGCTTTTATGACTGTCATCGAGGGCATTCCTCCACGGACCGATTTAATGTGGTTTGCCGGCGATGCTGTTCGTGCCTTTACTCTTGCCGGTGATAATGATGCAGCCCAGGCGTGGCTTGGTTTGTTGCGTTCCAATGCATATTTGTCTTCTGATGCAGCCAATACCCTGACCCGATTGGTTCCTGTTATTCAGTTAGCTGGATTTGAAGTGGAAGACAGCACTATATCTGTTCAATACGACACTCTGGAAAGTTGGATGAAGCTGGAACAACTGGATTCTAGCAATCGCCAGCGTTCCGTGTTGCTATTCACCTTGCTGGAAAATCTTGGCAAATCAGTTGATATGTCTTTATGGGAATCTTTGGGCATTGAAGAAGAACAAAATATTGGCCCATTACCCGACCCCGTTATCTGGCAACGTCTCGACGCGACAAGCCGCACGGGTAAAATCGGAGAAACCGTTACATTGGCCCTGATCATGATGGGCAATGGAGGCCCGACAACGGCTGGCCCACTTGTTATGGGGCATGTTGTGCGGGTTCTTACACTCAATGGATTTGAAGACGATGCACGGGCGCTCAGTGTTGAAGCTGCGCTTGCCATGGGATTGTGAGGCGCTGTGAAACGCGCGTCAAACACAGAACAGCCAAGCGCCAGAGACAAAAGAAAATTACGCTGGGTCGAATCTTTCCTTGAAATGGCAAGTGTTGAGCGGGGCGCTTCAGAAAACACAGTGTCATCTTATCGCCGTGATCTGAATAATTTTGCTGAGTACGCTGATGCGCGGCGCATGCGACCTGAAGACGCAGGATCAGATTTGATCAGAGGGTATATGAAGACCCTCTCATCACGGGGCATGGCGTCTTCAACGGCGGCTCGTCATCTTTCAACTATTCGTCAATTCTTCAAGTTTCTTTACAGCGAGGGCCATCGCAAAGATGATCCGGCGCTGGCTATTGATAGCCCAAAAATAGGCAAAGCCCTGCCGAAATACCTGAGCGAAGAAGACGTGGAAAAACTGTTGCTTGCCACCCATCAATTCGAAGGGGTGGAAGGTGTCCGTCTGGTGGTGTTTCTTGAAATACTCTACGCCACGGGCCTGCGCGTTTCAGAACTCGTAAGCTTGCCACTCTCTGCCGTGGCCGGAGATGGCCGCATGTTGATTGTACGCGGCAAAGGCGGCAAGGAACGCATGGTGCCGCTGAGCGAACCTGCAATAGAAGCCCTGAGCAATTACCGGGATGTGCGAGATCATTTCCTGCCCAATCAACGCCAGCACATTGCCAGCAGTTTTTTGTTCCCGTCTCGCAGCAAGGAAGGTCATCTGACGCGCGCGCGATTTGCTCAATTGCTGAAAGAAGTCGCCATCGTGGCAGGTGTTGAAACTAAGCGAGTATCACCCCATGTTTTGCGCCATTCATTTGCCTCTCACATGTTGGCACACGGAGCAGACTTGCGCACTCTTCAGCAAATGCTCGGTCATTCCGATATTTCGACAACCCAGATTTACACCCATGTGCTTGATGAACGTCTAAAAGCTCTGGTCGAACAGCACCCGTTGGCAAACCAATAAATGGAATAAGAAACGAAAGGGCAGTTATGTCAGAGGATTTGGAAAAAGCATTTGCGCTGGCGTGTAAGCATGCCACAAAATATCGCAATACATCTGCTGATGCGCACCTTATGCCGCAAACCAGTTATTATGAAATGCTCAGAATCCTAAAAGGGCCAGTCCCTGAGGAAAGCATGTCGGCAAGCGATGTTATCTCGGAGCTGGCAAGTTTTGCTGATCAGGGAATGATGGGCATGTCGGCACCACGATTCTTTGGCTGGGTTCTGGGTGGATCACACCCGGCAGGTGTTGCTGCGGACTGGATGACCAGCGCATGGGGGCAAAACAGTGCCTACCATACACCGACACCAACCAATTCGGCACTGGAGTCTGTTGCGGCTGGCTGGTTGCTCGATATTCTCGATTTGCCACGTGAAAGTTCTGTTGGCTTTACCACAGGGGCAACTGTTGCCAATGCGGTCTGCCTGAGCGCTGCGCGTGGAAAGTTGCTCCGGGAGCTTGACTGGGACGCCGAAGCGGACGGATTGTTCGGGGCTCCCCCCATCACTGTATTTGTCAGTGATGATGTTCATGTGAGTATTCTGTCAGCACTACAACTCATTGGGCTTGGTTATAAGCGCGTTCTGAAAATCTCAACCGATGAACAAGGGCGGATAAATACAGCCGATCTTGCAAAGCAGGTTGTGGATCATTCGGGGCCAAAAATTATAATCGTTCAGGCTGGTCAAATTAATACAGGCGCTTTTGATGATTTTGACCAGATCACTTCCATAGCAAAAGACTGTGGTGCGTGGGTCCATGTGGATGGTGCCTTTGGTCTCTGGGCAAGGGCCAGTGATAAATACGCACCCCTTACCAGCGGTGTCGATAAAGCCGACTCGTGGTCAACGGATGGGCACAAATGGCTTCAGGTTCCTTTTGATAGTGGGTTTGCCATTATCCGCAATCAGGAAGCTCACCACAGAGCGATGAATGTCTGGGCGAGTTATTTGCCGGACGTAGCAGAGGGCGACAGAATTCCGTCTATGTTAGTGCCGGAACTATCGCGTAGAGGGCGCGGTGTTGCGGTGTGGGCGATGTTGAAAGCGCTGGGACGTCAAGGCATATCCCGGATGGTTGAACAGCACTGTGCAATTGCAGCAACTATGGCGGATGAACTGTCAAAAGAGCCGGGCATTACAATCTTGAATGATGTAGTGCTCAATCAAGTGGTTCTGGAATTTGGTGAGGGTATCAGTGAGGAACGCGAGAAACTGACCCGCGTTGTGATCAAGGGGGTTCAGGATGAAGGCACATGTTTCCTGGAAGGCGCGACATGGCATGGTCGTTGGGTCATGCGAATTTCAGTGATAAATTATGCGACAACCCAGGAACATGGTGAACGCTCAACCCGTTCAGTGATAGAAAACTGGCGCAAGGTTCAATCTGAAAAATAAATATATTCTGGGTCAGCCCCTAAATAAATTATTGAATCTTTGAATTAATAATCTTTTCAGCACTATCGTATAAATCTCTGATAGTTGAATGATTAATTTTATAACTGGCATTTAGATCAATCTCCATCGGCGGATTTTTTCCGACAACTTCGTACAATTGTTTTATAACAATTCCATCCAGAGAAACACATTCCAATTCTTCGCCCATAATTTTATTAGATAATCGACCAAAGAATGTTTTTTCTTTTTCTATTACCCAATCAAGAATTTTTAATTTATTTGAAATGTGTATCAGTAGATTGGTGGGATCAAATTTTAATCTCATCATCGCATTGCCAACACCTTGTGCAATACGAATGTGAAGACTGTCGTTAGAAATAACTTTTTTTGTTTTTTTTTCCCAAGAATGGCTATCAGAATTTTCTTTTTCCATTAAATCACCACCTATAAAGTAATTTAAAGCTGATTGATCAACCAGTTAGCGGTGCGCAATAACCGCGCATCATCGTTTAGCCGCCCTACCAACTGTACACCCAATGGCAGGCCGCTTTCGCCATCCATCAACGGTATGGATAGCGCAGGCAGACCACAGAATGTCCAGATTGTGCAAAATGTCGGATTGCCAGTGGTCTCCAGTCCGCGCGGTGCTTCGCCTGTTGCAGCCGGGGTGATGATGGCATCATACTCATCAAAAATTTCATCCAGCGTCGCCATCAAGCGAGGGCGCTGGGCAAGGGCCGTGTTATAATCAACAGCCGTGACAGTGCGGCCTTCTTCGATCTTGCCACGCAGAATTGCGCTCATCTTGTCTTCGCCAGCATCATATTCATCGGCCAGATTACGTGCCAGGTCAGCGTTCATCACTTGTGCCAGCCAACCGTGAACACTGCCAAATATTTCTGGCAGTTCTATTTCGTTAATCGTTGTGTCATCCCCGATAATGCTATCGTCTTCGATTTCATTAAGGGCATTGCAAAGCTCTTCAAATGCTTCGTGTGTGCTAGGCTCCGCCTGATTCCAGACCGGGGTTTTAACAAAAGCAAATTTGGGCTGGATCGGTGGTTCTTCTGCGCTGATACGTGACAGTGGAAATTTTGCTCCCAGCGGATTGGTTGCCGGATCATCTTTGTTCGGGCCAATAAGAACTTCGGTGAAAAGGGCGATGTCTTCAAGTGAGCGGG
>JABJOR010000422.1 GCA_018664265.1 Rhodospirillales bacterium | reverse complement strand
CTTATGCAGACTTTGGGTATTGATGAATTACGCACATGTCACAAGGTTTTGGCTCAGTTAAAACAGTGCTTAAGTTCAGCTGAGCAAACCCCACAATCAAGGCCAGTACAAACAACTAAGCCAACAATAGAAACAAAACTCGCCCCTAAACCTGGAACCGCATCACTCCAATTACTCGAAGTTCCGCACACACCAGCCAAATCAACGGCCATCATTAGCTGGGGCAGTCAGGCATCAGGGCTTAATCTCTAGACGGCTGTACCGCCAATGGTCAGCTCGTCCACCAAGATCGTTGGCTGGCCCACGCCGACGGGCACACCCTGCCCATCCTTGCCACAAGTCCCGATGCCGGGGTCCAGTTCCATGTTGTTGCCAATCATGGAGACTTTGGTCAACACATCAGGGCCATTACCAATCAGGGTTGCCCCTTTCAGAGGACGTCCAACCTTGCCACCTTCAATTTCGTAGGCTTCTGTGCACGAAAACACAAACTTGCCGGATGTAATGTCGACCTGTCCACCGCCAAAGGATACGGCGTAGATACCCTTGTCCACGCCGGTAATGATTTCGTCGTGTTCACACTCGCCGCCCAGCATAATGGTGTTGGTCATGCGCGGGATGGGGGAATGAGCATAGCTCTGGCGGCGGCCATTCCCAGTCGATTGGGTACCCATCAGACGAGCATTGAGACGGTCATGAAGATATCCCGTCAAAATACCGTCTTCGATCAATGTGGTGCACTGGCCCGGCGTTCCTTCATCATCAATGGAAATAGAACCACGACGGTCACCTATGGTGCCGTCATCTATGACCGTAACCCCGCGAGAGGCAATCTGCTTGCCCATCAAACCGGCAAAGGCCGATGTCTTCTTGCGATTGAAATCGCCTTCCAGTCCGTGACCGATAGCCTCGTGTAATAAGATGCCCGGCCAACCCGGTCCTAGCACAACAGGCAGTTGCGCTGCCGGAGCCGGAATGGAATCCAGATTAACCTTGGCTTGATGCAGGGCTTGGGCAACAGCGTCCTGCCAGCATTCCGCGGACACGAAACCATCGTAAGATGCCCTTCCTCCTGTACCATAACCACCCGTTTCCATGCGCCCATCCTGTTCCAGAACAACTGAAACGTTAAGACGTACCAATGGTCGAATATCACCTGCATGGAAGCCGCCTGCGCGCACAATCTGCACAGCCTGCCATTCACCGGACAGGTTAACACTGACCTGACGAACCCGTTCGTCCTGATCCCGAGCATAGGCGTCAATGTCCTGAAGCAGCTTGACCTTGGCCTCAAACACCATTTCTGTCAGGGGATTATCTGGCACATAAAAACTATTGTTGGTGCCTCCGGGCATCTCAGCAACAGAGCCTGAGTGACCGTCGGCTACGGCGCGGACACTGCCAACGGCTCGCTGCATGGCCTCCTCGGACAAATCAGATGCATGGGCGTATCCGGTTGCCTCGCCCGCTACCGCACGTAAGCCGAAGCCTTGTGTCGTGTCATAGCTGGCATTTTTCAACTTGCCATCATCAAAGGTCAGGCTTTCGCTCTGACGGTATTCCAAAAACATCTCACCATCATCACTGCCAACCATGGCATCATCTACAATGGTCTCGACACGGCTGCGGTCCAAGCCAGCCTTGTTATAGAAAATTTCATCTGTGGCAATAAGGCTCGACATAGTAGGGCTCCCTGAAGAAACCTAGCCACAAGTATTTTCATTTGAGGCTGGATTAATCTAAAAATTCAATCTGCGTTTTAACCTGTTCCATACATATAGGCTAGCCCGGAACGATGTCTACAGGACAAGTCTGATTATACATAAGATTTCGGATTGCATCTTGAATAAATATATACCATGAATACCATATAGTTAGCTGTATAAATAGGGCATTCATAGAATAACAGGAGCAATAACGAATACTATGAACGAAAAACAAGCCAATCGCCTGAATAAAACCAGAGATGAGCTTCTTGATGAGCTCAAGAAACAGGACCATTTGCTTGAAACCCTGAGCACAACACAAGATCCTGATCTAAATGAATATCAGGGTATATTTGATTTTTCCCCAATGCCTATCATTATTTGTGACTCACAAGGAAAAACCATAAAGCCCAACGCGGCATTTTGTAAAATGCTTGGCTATAGTTCGGGGGAACTCACAGGACTTACGTATAAAAACTTTACCCATCAAGAGGATCTTACGGAAGACAATAGATTATTTGCAGAAGTGCAATCCGGTCTCCGAAACAGTTATGTTTTTGTCAAACGCTACATTAACAAAGATAAATCCATATTCTGGGTGCGCATTAATTTATTCAAACTTCTTACCGGGAATGATGGCTCATGGCACTGCATTGCCATAGTTGAAAATATCAGCCATGAAATATTGGCAAAAGAAAACCTCAATGCTGCCGTAAATGATGCCAAAAAGGCTAATAAATCAAAAACTGATTTCCTCGCTACGATGAGCCATGAATTACGT
>JABJOR010000421.1 GCA_018664265.1 Rhodospirillales bacterium | reverse complement strand
GTTTTTCTTGAGCATAAACTGCAACCTTTTTAACCGGGGAATTCGATTAGTTGCAGTTTACAACACGCTAAAAGAGATGGGAATCCTTTATAGCTATGGCTTCGAGTGCTTTTTTAGGGCCGACTATTTATACTAACCATTTAAAGTTACGAACATATGTATGATATACCATTATCAGAAATACAATGTTAGAGTTGAGCAGATTTTTCGTTTATGAACTATAAATTATTTCTTCTCATATGTTTTTCTGGTATGAGGAAAGAAGTGGAACCCGTTAAAGATAAAAAAAGGCTGTCTAAATAGAGTCTTAGGCAGTTAGCTGACAACTTAAAAAATAAAAGGAACGAGTTCGGAAATGGCATTTTCTGTCAAATTCTGGGGGGTCAGAGGCAGCATCGCATGCGCTACACCTAATCATATGCGATACGGTGGCAATACTAGTTGTATTGAAGTTTCCTGTAACGGTTACCGATTAATACTGGATGCGGGTACTGGTATACGCCAGCTCGGCAATGATATGCAAAAATCAGGGGCCTCCGAATTTCATATTCTGCTGACCCATACGCACTGGGATCATATTAACGGATTCCCATTTTTTGTACCAGCCTATAACAAAGATATGAACATCGAAATTATGGCAGGCCACCTGACGGATAAGGGAGGCATACAGCAAATCCTCTCGGCCCAAATGGATAACCCTATGTTTCCAGTCCCGCTGGAAGCTATGATGGCCAAGACAACATTTACGGACTTCAGCCCTGGAGATACCTTCAACCTGACAAGTGATGTTCACGTTAAGACGGCACCTCTCAACCACCCTAATGGGGCTACAGCCTACAGAATTGAGCACGACGGCAAAGCAATTGTTTATGTGACAGACACAGAACACATTCCAGGCAAGCCAGACCAAAACATCCTCAACCTTATTGAAGGTGCTGATCTGGTTATCTACGACAGCACCTATACGGAAGAGCAATTCACGGGGAAAATTGGTTGGGGCCACTCAACATGGAATGAAGGTGTACGACTTTGCAAAGCTGCCAATGTCAAACGCTTGGCAATCTTCCACCATGACCCTGATCATCAGGATGATTTCATGGATGATATTGGTAAACTATCACGTGCCGAATGGGATGGCTGCTTCGTCTCTCGTGAGGGCATGGCAATTGATATCAATAATTTGGAAGATATTGATTAGTTATTTTCAGGTAAACTTCCTGACATGCTACCATCGGAATTATCCATGCTCTCACCTTGGGCTGAATCCTCAGCAGGTTTTTGGAGAGCACCCCCTAAATCACTATCAGAATTACCCTGCATGCTCATCTGTTGAGCAACACGGGCATCATGCATTTCACGCTGATCTGTTTTCATAGGGGTAACACGGATATTAACACGGCGGTTTTCAGCCTGATTTTCAGGGATGGCAACGCCTTGTTCGTTTCTATTTGGCAATTTGGGATGGGTTTCTGCATACCCGGATGCTTTCAGACGATGCGAGCCAACCTTCTCACCGATGAAATACCGGACAACGGATGCCGCCCGTGCAGCAGAAAGCTCCCAATTTGATGGGAACATTTCCGTATGGATCGGATCATCATCTGAATGCCCTTCAACTTCAATCATGTAATAATCATAACGCGGGGCAGCGATGACCTGTACAAGGTTCTGTAAAACAGGAATAGCGGCATCTTTGAGGGAAGCCCTGCCGGGTTTAAAAAATGCCCCTGCTTTTAGCTCGATGATCAGGCCCTTTTTATCCTTGCGGATAGAGACCACCTGATCGGCCTCCATATCGGTTGCAACATCTTGCAAGATAATCTGTAATTCACTTGTAGGACTTGATTCGTCACGGCTGCCAATCTCGCTGCTAATTGCAGCAGCGGCATCTTCATAGGCAGGAATGTCAAATTCTGCGAAGGTCAGCAACATAACAAAGAACGCCATCAGCAAAGTAATGGCGTCAGCATATGTCGTCATCCAACTTTCATCAGGGGGTTCATCGGCCATAACAGCCCTCATAGAATTATTGATAAAACAGGAACGAAATTATTTGCGCATCTTGTCTATGTTAAAGTGTAGTGACGGGTCCAGATAGCTGTTCATTCTGTCCTGGATATACCGTGGACTGCGGCGTTCAGCCAGCAATGACAATCCTTCAGCCAGCAGGAAATTTCTAAATCGGACGATTTGTTCACGTTGCTGAACCTTGTCTGCAACTGGTGACAGGATCAAACGAGCAAACAACACACCGTACAATGTTGTCAACAAAGCTACTGCCAGACCTTTACCAAGGCTTCCGGGGTCGCCCCCCATACTGTCCAGCATGATAACCAGACCAATCAACGTACCGATCATACCAAAAGCAGGTGCCGCAGCAGCCATATTGCGCAAAATGTTTACCTGCACAGTATTACGGGCGTAGGTACTATCAATTGTATTTGTCAAGATTTCACGGACCTCATCACCCGTATAACCACTAACAACCATATCAATGCCGAACTTGAGGAAACGATCCCCGCGTACGGATTGTTTGGTTTCATGCTCCAATGCTGGAAGGCCTTTTTTCTGAACGGTGTAGGACCACTTGATGATACGGCCAACTTCCGTTTTCAGCAGGTTACGGCCGATCTTGGATGAAAAGAAAATTCGATACAAAAGTTTCAGGGATAAAATAACATAGCGTGGCTCGTATGAGATAAACGTAGCGGCCAAGGTGCCGCCAACGACCATAATAAAGCTCGCACCACTGATAAATATAACAGGATTATCTGTGCTTATAAAAATCGAGCCCAGAAACAACCCCATGGCCACAAATAAACCAACCACTGTCGCAAATGACATGAATTAACCTCTGCCTCTTTGGGCGCACCCTAAGGCCCTTAAATTATTAAGAACAACACTTATAGCTGCCATTTTCGACAACACAAAGTACATTCGAAACTCAACTTAATGGATAAAACTTAACAAAATTATACAATTACCTGTCTTAATCTTCAAAATAACACCGTGATCAACGCTCCCGGAAAGATTCATGCTTGAGTTTGAGGACCGGTTTGATCATATACTCCAAGACGGATCGTGTTCCGGTCTCAATATCAATGCTGGCCTGCATCCCCGGCGTTATGGGCAATTCATTCGCATTGTTGCCAAGATATGATTGATCGGTTTCCACAATCACCCTGAAAAACGGCTCGCCGTTATCATCAACCGATGTGTCCGGGGCAACGGAAACCACATGCCCGACAAGGCCACCATAGCGGGCATAATCATATGTTGAAATCTTGACCAGAGCTTCCTGACCAATCTCTACATACCATCGATCCGTCGGGTTAAGACGGGCCTCAATAACCAACAGGTCGCCAGTTGGAACAATCTCCATTATGGTGTCACCCGAACGAATAACGCCGCCGATTGTGTTATAAATCAGGTTCTTCACAACACCATCGATCGGACTCTTGATCTC
>JABJOR010000420.1 GCA_018664265.1 Rhodospirillales bacterium | reverse complement strand
GTAATCATCAGAATTGACACACATACGAAAGAAAGTTTGGCGGGCTTTCGTTGATGCCCACCCCTTAGGGTTGCGCTCCTTAAAAAGGCGAGAGTGTTCATGGGCCTCATCTATGCGATCAAGCATGGCGTAAGCTGCAGCCAGTTGCCCGTGCATATGCGGTGGTAAGTTACGCCAATCCATTAAACACTCTATGGCTTTTTCATAATCGCCAGCCAAATAATAGACATCAAAATAATTTTCCTGATAAGATTGTGTGCAATATGGATCATTCCTTCTGGCGTGCTCAACCAATTCAATGCCTGCTTTATAGTTTCCAAGATATGCCATTGTCAGCGCCGCAGTTGCCAAAACTATAAATTCATTTGGGTTTAGCGAAAGTGCTTTGTCACAATGTATCTGTGCAAGTTTATGTTCGCCTAAAATCAAATATGTTTCTGAAAGCACTGCGTTAATAGCAGGATCATTTGGATCAATACCAAACGCCGTTTCTGCATGGAACCTTGCCTTAACCATTGCCACATCAAAAGGCACCGTCTCTGCATATACACTATAGGCATAAACATTTGCTAATCTCGCATGTGCGCGGGCATAACCGGGATCAATTTCAATCGCCTGCTCTAGATAGCGCAAACAATCAGGATCACCTAAATCTTGATAGCCCAGCCATTCAGACCGAAGAACCAGATCATAGGCATTGAGATTTTTGACAGGCTTTCTCTCAGATTCAACGCGGTTGGCAATCTCAACATGTCCTGGCACCATATTGGCAACCTTTGCGGAGACTTCATCCTGCACATCAAAGATATTTTCAAGGTTTCGGTCGTAGCGCTCCCCCCACAGATGATTGCCCGTTGATGCTTCAACGAGTTGAGCTGTGATGCGCACGCGGTTTCCAGACTTGCGCACGCTCCCATCAACAATATAAGCAACGCCAAGTTCCCGACCGACATCTTGCGACTTTGGATACTGGCCTTTGTAAAGAAAGGATGAATTTCTACCGATCACGAACAACGAATTAAATCGGCTAAGCTCGGTAATGATGTCTTCCGTTATGCCATCAGCAAAGTATTCCTGTTCCGCGTCGCCCGACATATTGGTAAAAGGCAACACGGCGATAGACGGCTTCTCTGGTAAATCTAGAGTTTTAACCAAATGCAGTTTTTCGGATTGAGGTGTATCATTGTCCTTCATGATTTCTGCATGGAGGGATTCTGTTTTACTGGATGGCTCAATATCCAATTCAACTTTCAATACATCACGGCAAGCCTGATACTGCTTCAGTGCCATGGACCGATCACCTTGGGCAACATAGAGCGACATAAGATCGCGGTGAACGATTTCTTGCAAAGGATCAATCGCCAGTCGTTTGCGGCATGTGATGGTGGCCTTTTCAAAATCACCAGATGTTTTTTGATGATCTGATAAGGCGCTCATGACAGTTTGCGCCCGTTCGTTCAGACTCCCACGCTCTATATTTAGCCACTCTTCAAAGGCCACGTCAGTTACCCCAAAACCATCAAGCAGGTCACCTTTATACAATTGGGTGGCTTGCTCCAACGAAGCGGGGCTTCCATCTGCTGCATAATTAATGAAACGCGCCACATCACTTTCTACGCGCTTAGCATCAAGTGAAATAGAGTCTCTTTCAGCAAGGAGCGGATTTTCACCCAGCTTGCTAAAAGCTTTTCGCAGCTCAGACAGGGTCTGGCGCAAACTGCCACGGGCTTGCTCATCACCTCTGTCACTCCATAACAGGCCCATAAGCTTATCGCGAGACCATACCTCACCGGGAGACATTGCCAGACACGTGAGCAATGCCTGAGCCTTACGGCCTTTCAGGGCAATTTTCTTATCATCAATCGTTTTGGCCTCAAATCCAGCCAACAGTGTGATGTGCAAAATAGCCATTCTGCCTTAATTTCTGTAAGTGATAATTATTGAAAGAAAATAGTGAATTTATTGCATTTCACGATAAATTCACGATATCCGCAACTGTAAATAACGCTGGTTTCACAGGCCATAGCTACATTGATTACATCGACACAGCAAACAAACCGATTAATCAAAGGAACCACATTATGATTATCGATATTTTTGACGAATTTAACCCCGCCAGTGTATATGTACGCAGCATGGATTCAGCAAACAAAAGCGACCAACGGGCCGCTCAGTATGAAACAGACAATGCTGTCGTTATTTCAGTAACGCCAGCTCAAGCCAACAAGGTTTCCATGGTTTTGAAAACCTTATGGCTATCATTTACACACGCATTAAAGGATTCTCTGCATGCAACCAGAGCAATTTATCGATAATTATGAATAAAGAATATGCGTTGCCGCACTCCCAGTCATCTTGATTCGAGCAAGGTGCTATACAAGTCAAGCGATGTTAGATATCCATAGGTTATTAGAACTAAAAGACCGAATTCACCAAGAGGGAATCTGTGGGGGCATAATTCCCATGTAGACATTGGAGAACGGTAAATGTCTTGGATGAAAATTAATAGACCAAGATTAACCTACTGGTCGTCACAAAAATCCGGCAACCGTCATGTCCGGTCTAAAATAATACAGATTAACAATTTTCGGGATCAAATGAGCACATCATATTTTTAACGCGGTCTTCATATTCCTTATTCAATTTC
>JABJOR010000419.1 GCA_018664265.1 Rhodospirillales bacterium | reverse complement strand
GAACACATCATCTATGACAACTATGTATTCACCACGATTTCGCAGGTTGAGCCAGCCTTGCATGACCGTACCCTTGTGCTCAATGGCGTCTCAAAGGCTTATTGCATGACAGGTTGGCGTGTTGGTTATGCAGCCGGGCCGCTTGAGTTGATCAAAGCCATGAACAAGGTTCAGTCCCAAAGCACAACACATACCGCAGCCGTTTCTCAAGCCGCTGCCGTAGCGGCCCTGAACGGCCCCCAAGACTTCATTGCCAAACACAACAATGTCTTCAAGGAGCGGCGTGATATTGCCGTGCGCATGCTCAATGAAGCTGAAGGACTGACCTGTGCTACGCCTGAAGGCGCATTCTATGTTTATCCCGGTCTTCACGCACTTATTGGCCGCAAGACTCCGGATGGTAAAGTCATTGAAACGGATGAAGACTTTGTAACCTATATTCTGGAAACGGAAGGCATCGCCGCTGTTCATGGCGAAGCCTTTGGGCTTTCACCACATTTCCGGGTATCTTATGCCACTTCAAATGAGTTGCTGATTGAAGCTTGCACCCGAATTCAAAGAGCGTGTGCGGCATTGAGTTAAAGCAAACTCTGTCTGGTTTTTTGCTATTGTTTTAGAAGGTCCACTACACGATTCATTAATGGTGTAAATTCTATTGCGAGGTAATGATAAGATGGAACCTCGTGCAGAACGTTCTTTTGCAATGGAGCAGATTTTAATCAAAACAAAATTATTGTGTAAAATCAAATATTTCTGAAAAATAATTTCCACTCACAATCAATTCAGAGATATGGCCCATAAGTGGTGTATATTCATAACCGAGGTAATGAAATAATGGAGCCTCGAATAAATTTTCTGCAACTATTGGAACAGGAGATAATTCATCTTTCTGAATCGCATTAATTACGACAACATCCGTGCCTAAAAATCCGGTTAGCTGATTATTGTGATAAGCAGCATACATCTTTTCATAGCTTTCAAAGCCGATCATATCTTTCCCGACAGCATAATTTTCCTGCCATTTAATACCGATTACATAACCGTAAATATGACGTTCCGGGTTAGCATTATTTGTATGATGCCAAACCGAGTTTGTTACTGAAAACAAAGGTACACTAGAACGAACAAAATTACGTTCATATGATTTTTCAATAATTTTTAATCTAAAAATTTCCCCATCAACATCACCCTTGTTAAAATAAAATACCCCCCGACGGCCCGGGTACTCAACAAATTCAGGCTTGCATCCAGCATCTTCATATATTTCACTCAATATACTTACCGTTAACTGGGCCAAGACATAGTTTTCAATCATGGCAATTTTGTCAGGGCAAGTCATAGGTTCCTGAGCAACAGCTTCACGATTTAATGAAAGCAGCAAAATCAGGATCAAAGAAAAAAAGAGTTTCATATAGAATTTCAGTGTTCTTAAACAAGAGAAAATATTTACAAACTCTATAGTACATTGAATGAACCATCAACAAAACTTGTGTAAGCTATAATTCATTTGGTTTGCTCGAAATCCGTCTCTATGCTTCCTTATCGGTGTGATTATTCTGCCAGCCCAGGAGCGCAGACCATGCCCAGACGTTCATCCAACCGCCGAAACAAGCCTGATGCATTCAGCATTCCACAAATCCCTTTTCAGCATGTAGAAAACCCGTATCCACCATTGGAGATTCTCAATGCTGAGCAGGTCTCATCTATTCATGATACCTCTATGAAAGTTCTGGAAAAAGTCGGCATGCGCATTGATGACCCGCAAACACGCGAATTGCTGGAGAATGCGGGGTGCAAGGTAAACCATGACACCACACAGGTCCTGTTTGACCGCGGCTTCATTGAACAACAGGTTGCCAAGGCTCCATCAACTGTAAAAGTTCGTGCACGCAATGATGAGCGATCTCTGACATTTGGAGGTAATCGAATAAATTTCATGTCTGTTGCTGGGCCAGCCTTCCTGACAGACAGTGATAAAGGCCGCAGACCAGGCACCTTCGCAGAACTACAAGACGCCCTGCGTATCCTTCAAAGCCTGAATGTTGCACACGGGGCAAATGGTGGAGCTTTTGCCTCTATGGACTTGCATCCTGAAACCCGTCACCTCGACACCCTGAATGCATGTTTCACCCTGACGGATAAAGTAGCGCCAGTCTCATTAATGGGCCGCACCCGCGCTCAGGATGCTATCGATATGGCCTGCATTATGTTCCAGACAGATTATGAGGGGTTGCGTAAACGCCCGGCACTCTATGGCAATATCAACACCAATAGCCCTTTGGTTCTGGACCGTGAAATGGCACAAGGTGCCATGACCTTTGCTGAACATGGCCAAGCCGTTATTGTTACCCCATTCACATTATCAGGCGCAATGAGTCCCGTCACCATTCCAGGAGCATTGGTCCAGCAAAATGCCGAGGCACTGGCTGGGATCTCCTTCATTCAAACTGTAAATCCCGGCAATCCTGTTATGTATGGCAGTTTCACATCCAATGTTGATATGAAAAGTGGCTCACCCGCTTTTGGCACACCGGAATATGTCAAGGCGACCTTGGCCTCAGGCCAACTGGCCCGGCATTACGGCTTGCCCATTCGTGCAAGTGCCCCCAATGCTTCAAATTCAGTAGATGCCCAAGCTGCCTATGAAACCCAAATGTCCCTGTGGGCTTGTGTCATGGGCCATATTAATTTGGTGAATCATTCCTTTGGCTGGCTCGAAGGTGGACTATGTTGTTCATTTGATAAAATGATCCTGGATGCAGAAATGGTGCAGATGATGGTCGAGAACCTCAAACCGCTTGAAATTAATGAAGACACCTTGGGGCTTTCTGCCATTGAAGAGGTTGGATCCGGTGGGCATTTCTTTGGTGCGGCCCACACTATGGAACGTTACAATAACGCTTTTTACTCACCCATACTAAGCGATTGGCAAAACTTCGAGAACTGGAGTGATTCTGGTGCTCAGAGCGCGACAGAGCGTGCAACGAAAATCTGGAAACATTTACTGGAAGTTTACGAGGCTCCCCCAGTGGCCCCTTCCATCAGCAAAGCCCTGGATACATTTATAGAACGTCGAAAAATTGAAATCCTGGGTGCCTAGCGCTGAATATTGGATAAAATTCATACTTTTTCCGGTTTGTATCACTTCTGCCTTTAACTCCGGGCAATTGCCCTTTAACCTGAATAAATACAACAAGGCGCGCGTTCGCCATGGTGAAGGTGCGTTAAAAGAGCAACAGATATTCTGGGGAGGCATTCTTGAACACACATATACAATCCGGCCCTCGCGTAGCGGCAATTGTTGGTACTTATCTTTCAGGGAAAACCACTTTACTAGAAAGCTTGCTGGTTGCCAGTGGCACCCTGCACCGAAAAGGCACCGTCAAAGAAGGTAATAGTACAGGTGACAGCTCGCAAGAAGCGCGAGCACGTAACATGAGCACAGAGCTGAATCTTGCCCATGCAACATATCTGGATGAAGAATGGACCTTCATTGATTGTCCGGGCTCTGTTGAACTCAGCCAGGATTCCCTTAACGCCTTGATGATCTCGGATACTGTCATCGTCGTAACAGAAGCAACACCAGATAAAGTTGTTGCCGTGGCCCCGATTTTAAAGGCTTTAGACGATTATGATATCCCACACATGATCTTCATTAACAAAATGGACCACCCGGATCTCAGCGTCCGGGCCACTCTGGAATCTTTGCAAAATTTATCTTCACACCCTCTAGTCCTGCGTGAAATTCCCATACGGGAAGGCGAAAAAATTACAGGCTTTGTCGATTTGGTTAGCGAGCGCGCCTTCCGCTGGCAAGAAGGCAAACCCTCGGATTTGATATCCTTACCTGATTCAGTGACAGATCGAGAACAAGAAGCCCGTACAGGAATGTTGGAAAGTCTTGCGGATTACGACGATCACCTGTTGGAAGAACTTCTGGAAGACGTTGTGCCGTCCTCCAGTGAAGTTTATGAAAACATGACAAAGGATATCCAACAAAACCTGATTGTTCCTGTTTTCTTTGGCTCTGCCGAACACGACAATGGTATTCACAGGTTACTTAAGGCCCTTCGCCATGAAACAACGGGTGTCGAAGCCGTTATCCAACGCCTTGGAATTTCTGGAAAATCCACATCAGCCCAGGTCTTCAAAGCATTTCATGCCGGCCAGATTGGTAAACTTTCAATCGCACGTATCCTGCAAGGTGACATCAGCGACGGCATGACACTGAATGGTGAACGTGTCAGCGGTGTCTATCACATGAATGGAGCAAAGCAGGACAAGGTTGCCAAAGCGCTCGCCGGAGATGTGGTTGCGCTGGGACGCATGGACAACGCTAAAATAGGCGATCTACTCAGTGAATCAGGAAATGAAAAATCCGAATTTTGGCCTGATCCTTTAGCACCGCTCTTTTCAATAGCAATCCATGCAAAAGAACGCAGTGATGAGGTTAAACTTACCTCTGCACTGGCTAAGGTAATCGAGGAAGATCCATCTTTATCCTATGGAAATGATGAGAACACCGGGGAACTTTTGCTATGGGGCCAAGGTGAAATTCACCTCAATATTGCTGCTGATCGGCTACAGAACCGTTTCCATCTCTCTGTAACCACAGATCGGCCCCAAGTGCCCTACAAGGAAACCATTCGTAAACCCGGCAAACAACATGCCCGCCATAGAAAACAATCTGGTGGTCATGGTGAATTTGGCGATGTGCATATTGAAATCAAGCCTTTACCCCGTGGAACAGGCTTTGATTTTGCTGATACCATTACGGGCGGCGTTGTTCCCAAGCAATATATCCCGGCAGTTGAAACCGGTGTTCGGGAATACCTTGTACGAGGACCGCTAGGTTTTCAAATTGTAGATCTTGCTGTAACCTTGACCGATGGACAGCACCATAATGTTGACAGCTCGGAAATGGCGTTCAAGAAAGCTGCCCAACAGGCCATGCGAGATTGCATGCCCAATTGTGCACCAGTATTGTTGGAGCCCATTTGCATTGTTGTTGTGTCCATGCCCAATGCCTTTACATCACACATCCAGCGGCTGGTAAGCGGCAGGCGCGGTCAAATTCTTGGCTTTATGGCTAAAGACGGTTGGGAAGGCTGGGATGAAGTTCAGGCCAATATTCCGCAATCTGAAATGCACGACATGATTATCGAGCTTAGATCCATAACACAGGGCGTAGGAACATTTCAGTGGTCATTTGATCATTTACAAGAGCTCGATGGTAAACAGGCAGATGATGTCGTAGCAAAACGAGCAGAATCAAATATATAACTGGGTTTTTTCGAGCAACTATAAAAATAGAAATCAAAGGCACTTTTGGATGAAAGTTTTACTCGATCCAGTTATTAAGTGTCTATAAGATAGCATTATGAAAATAATCTAATTTAATTGGCACAAAATGTGATCAAAAACTACTACACACGCATTCGATCAATCCGAAACAAGTTTTTGTTTGTGATCATCCCGTTATTGCTTGTCACCCTCGCTGGTGCAACGTTTGTTCTTGATATTCATATTAAGGATAGCGAAAGCCGTCGCCTGACCAATAAACTTGACGCCCTGTCAGACACATACGGCAAGATGCTGGCGTCCTCATTATGGATTTTGGATTATGAGCGAATTGCTCTTATTTTGAATGCTATCAGCGCTGATCCGGAAGTTGTTTATGTATCTGTTTATGACAAAACAAAAAGCCTGATATCCGATTCAGGATCAAAAGGCATAAGGAATGATCCCAAATACAGCACTAGCGTAGATATTTTCTATGAGACCAGCATAACAGGAAAATCCATTATCGTTGGCAGACTGGAACTTTCACTGACGGACAGCCTTGTCGTTTCTGCCCAACAAGAGAGACTTGGTCTTTCTGTAACACTGGCCATATTGTTAATCGTATCCATCATTGCCAGCGCACTCATGGCAAATACGTGGAGCGTTGGCATCCCGCTCAGGCGGGTAATGAAAGCAATTCGCCATTACGACGACAGTGGGGAACGGATATCCGTAGACTGGGAAACAAACGATGAGATCGGCACTGTTATTGAAGCCTTTAACAGCATGCAGATGCGCCAAAATGTATATGAAAATGAATTACGTGCCGCACGAGATGATCTTGAACAACGTGTTCTGGACAGAACAACTGCACTGGTAAAGGCCCGGGACGAAGCAGAACTGGCTAAACTCAGCATGTCAAAATTCCTGGCAAATATCAGCCATGAACTCCGGACGCCACTAAATGCAATTCTGGGCCTGTCTGAATTTATGATGGGCGAACATCTGGGCCCTGTCGAAAACCTTAAATATCGGGAATATATCGGGGATATTCATAACAGTGGCCATTATCTACTGGAATTAATCGATGATGTTCTGGATTTGTCAAAAGCCGAATTCGGAAAAATGCAGTTGAATGAAACAACCTTCAACCTTCGTATAGCTGTAGAAGGTGCGCTTAAAATTGCAGAAGGATGGACCTCAAATTCCGATTTGGAGATTAGCAAAGATATACCGAACCAACCGTTGGTTATCAAAGCAGACGAGCGCGCTATTAAACAAATCCTTCTTAATTTGCTATCCAACTCAATTAAATTCACACCGGACAACGGTAAAATCACTATTAAAATTGAACACGACTCTATATCTGGGTGCAAAATTATCGTTTCAGATACAGGGCAAGGCATTTCCCATGACAATATTGCCAAGGTTATGGAACCCTTTATTCAACTTGATGATCCTTATACCAGAACGCACAAAGGAACTGGACTTGGGCTTGCTCTTGTTAAATCTCTTGCAGAACTGCACGGTGGGTCACTCTCGATTAATAGTGAACTAGGAGTTGGAACCACAGTTGAAGCGCTCTTGCCTAGAGCATTTCCGGTTTAATATGGATCATACCCATCTGCGGCAAAGTAATTCAGGCATTCCTGTTTGCTAAACATGGCAACAATTTCTCCAGTGTTTTTCCAAAGGGCTTCTACGGTACGTGGCGCAAGCCGTTTCAGG
>JABJOR010000418.1 GCA_018664265.1 Rhodospirillales bacterium | reverse complement strand
CTTCTACCTCTTCCTCTTCTTCCTCAGGTAAGGTGTTGCTGATGATATTACCAGAATCCTGAATAACCGTCAGTTCTTTTTCCAACGCAGGCTCTTCTTCTATTTCTTCTGGTTTTTTGAGCCCTGTTGCCGTGTTTGATTCGTTCAATTCAAGTTCCGGAGCTTGCTCTGGCTCAACTTCTTCAACTTCCGGCTCAAGCACTATTTCACCAGTGCCTTTAAGCAAGACGATGCTTAATCGACGGTTGCTGGCATGTGTCGTGTCTTCAATCAGATAGGGCTCTGTCGCGGCTTTACCTACCACGTGTGAAAATCGTTCTTCAGGAACCTGATTAAATAACAATTCCCGGCGTGCAGAATTTGCGCGGTCAGATGACAGTTCCCAGTTTCCATAGCCATTGTTTGTTTGAAACGGAACCGAGTCCGTATGGCCAGTAATTGCCAGTTTTTGTGTCATAGTCAAAATTATCTGACTGACCAGTCTTATGAGTTTACGGGTATCTTCATACATGTTTGAACTGCCGCTCGGGAACATGGCAAAATTTTCCATATCGACAATCTGGATGCGCAATCCATCAGGGGTATTTTCAATCTGAATGCTATCCTTGATCTGCTCAAGTTCTTCAGAGGCCTCAATAGCTTCTGTAATTGCTTTTTGGGCGTCTTCAAATTGTGCCTGTTCTACCATTTCGACAGCTTGACGGGCGATGTCTTCGGTAATCACCTTGGCTTCGGAATCAGACGTTGCTTCACCGTCATCCGCGCCACCGCCAGCACTTGGTGTTTTCAGCTCAAGAGTCTGGGTTATTTGTCCTGATGAAGATGTGCCAGCGCCATCAACGGACAAGGACTGCCCGCCCAGCACACCACCGGCACCACTCGTTGCCTCTGAAACAAAGACAGGGGCAAAATAGTTCGAGATGCCTTCAAGCGCTTCCTGCGTTACAGAATTCAATAGCCACAGCAACAAAAAGAACGCCATCATGGCGGTCACGAAATCGGCGTACGCGATTTTCCAGGCTCCACCATGGGCAGCATGTCCGCCCTTTTTGATTTTCTTTACAACAATTGTTGCTTGCTGATTTGCCATAGCGCTTTTTTAATGTCCTGAAATTATAAATATATTACAGAAATAAGCTACCCGGCTTCAGGAGCAGGAGCATTCGCCAACATTTCTTCAAGTTCCGCAAAAGTCGGTCGAACCGTCGCATCAAGACTCTTTCTCGCAAATTCTACAGAGATTTGCGGAGCGTACCCTTGCATATGTCCAAGAATGCCTGCCTTGATACAATTAAGGTATTGAGAATCTGCTGTATGTGCCAGTTCCACGGATTTTGCCATAGGCGACACGAACCCATAAGACACCAAAATACCAAAGAACGTACCCACCAGCGCCGCACCAATCAGCCCACCCAGAACTTCCGGCGGTTCAGTAATCGAGCTCATGGTCACAATAACGCCCAACACAGCAGCAACAATACCAAGGGCAGGGAAGGCTTCACCAAGCGTTCCCAAAGTGGCTGAAATCGTATGATCCGCTTCATGGTGGAGGTCAAGCTCAACATCCATGACAGCTTCAATCTCAAAGGGATTATTGGCCCCCATTGTCAGAAGGCGCAAATAATCGCAGAAAAACTCAAGGGCATGATGATCAGCCTGAAATGTCGGGTAAGCAGAAAACAAAGAGCTTTCAGACGGGTTCTCAATATGGGATTCAAGGGCCAGATCACCTTTGCTCTTTGCCAATTTGAAAACGGCAAACAAAACCCCGAGCAATTCAAGATAATGTTCGCCTTTATATTTAGGCCCCTTAAGAACAGTCCCCATTGATTTGGCAACGCCCTTGACCACGTGCATCGGGCTGGAAATCAGCAAAGCCCCAAAAGCACCACCAAAGATAATTCCAAATTCAATCGGTTGCCACAGGATACCAATATTCCCGTGAATCCCGTACAGGCCGATCACTGACACCAAGATGATTAATACGCCGACAATAAATAACATGCATCAAAACCCAATATTAATTCGTTTATAATTTATATAGCTTCAGTTTTCATCAACCATCTATTGGCATAATTGTTTTTTCGCAATGCCTAGCTGTCACGATCGGTTGGCACCCTTCAAAGAAGAATTTAAACAACTCAACAGATTATGCAATGCTAGTATTTGATTATCACAAAATAACGAGTGCTTTTTTACCCGCGAGATTATACCAACCATTGTACAGATATGATTCTTATGGTTCATTATCAACGGAGACTATAGCTTGATTAGAGAGTTGATACGCCGACCGGCAACAAAAGCGCTGTTTTCTCAGATTGCTGGCGGTATTGGCGTTATAATCCTGTGGAAGTATTTTTTTGAGCCACAAGCATCTGTCGGTGCCGGGCAAATTGAAATATGGATACTCCTTGGGCTGTGGGGATTGATCGCTGCCGCAATTGGCTCACTTATCTTTAAATTGCCAATCTGGTGGATTCTTATTAACGCTTGCTTTCCCATTACCCTGTACGCAATTAATTCATTGGCACTGCCTGCATGGCTATATTTGACAGCTTTTCTGATCTGCCTTGCTGTTTTTTGGAATGCCGGTGGAGAGCGGGTACCATTATACCTGACAAACCGCAAAACATGGCAGGCTCTCCACGACTTGCTACACCAAAAGCAACAAATGTCCTTCATCGATATTGGATGCGGCATAGGGGGAACTATTCGGTTTCTGGCAACCAACAATCCAGACGTACGATTTGAAGGCGTAGAAAATGCCCCTATACCTTTCGCCATATCCTGGCTTAGACAATCCCTAGAGCATTTCCGGTTTAATATGGATCATACCCATCTGCGGCAAAGTAATTCAGGCATTCCTGTTTGCTAAACATGGCAACAATTTCTCCAGTGTTTTTCCAAAGGGCTTCTACGGTACGTGGCGCAAGCCGTTTCAGG
>JABJOR010000417.1 GCA_018664265.1 Rhodospirillales bacterium | reverse complement strand
TTTTGTAGATAACCGGTTTTGTCCACAGTGAAGGATCCAGCGCGAGTGTATGCAAACAGCGTGTTGTTGCCACCCGTCGGTTCTTCATTAACAATAAAGAAGCCTTGACCAGAAATGGCCAAATCCGTGGAGGAGGTTGATGACTGCAACAATCCCTGTACGTCTACGCCGGTTTTTGGTGCAGCTTGCACGCCACCGGGGGAGTACTTGGATGTTGATACCTGTTTGGTAACCAGTGTCTTGAACTGAACATCGGTGCTTTTGTAACCGATTGTGTTCACGTTCGCGACGTTGTCACCGATGGCTCCGAGAGCACTTGATTGTGCGCTGAGACCTGATACGCCTGACGACAATGCACCGAACAAACTCATGATCTTCTCCTTGTTTCTACCCTTTTGCCATTTGCTTTAAGGGTGTCTTCACTTATTAAATTCAACAATTCGGGCTTCTGCCCGGAAATCGTAACTAAAACGGTTTGGTAACCGCGAGTACATCTTCCAATTGATAGGACGTGTCTCCGATATTCAGAGAGGCAATTCCATTTTCCATGCTAAGGCTATCAACAACACCGAATACAGTATGGCCAACGCCAACTGGATCGCCATCAGCATCAAGAGCGGAAACGGTGAGCTTATAGGATCCGTCATCCATTGGTATGCCGAAGTTATCTGTGCCATCCCACATGAATTCGTGGCGGCCAGCATCAACTTCACCAGCGGTAAAGTAAACAACCTTGCCAACTGAATCTGTAATTGTGACAGTAGAGCTGGAGGCTTTTTCATCCAGAGAATAGCTTCCAGCAGCGATGTTGTTTATTAATGGTAATATCTGTCCAGTGACTTCGACGCCAGTGCCAACATATCCAACCATGTTTCCAAGTAAGCTGGTTTTTTCCAATTCCAACATTTGTTCCATATTGGCATTGCTTTGAATTTGCTGCTCAACACCTGCAAATTGGACAAGCTGTGAGGTGAATTCATTGGCGTCCATTGGATCGAGTGGATCTTGATTCTGAAGCTGCGTAACCAACAGATTCATGAACTGGTCCATATCTTCTGCCAGCTTTTGCTTGGAAGCATCGGACTTGGTTTGTCCGGCTCCAGTCGTGGCTGATATGTCAAGTGGGTCAAACATTCAATATGATCCTTACGCTCTGATATCGACGCGGGCGTCTTCGACCATCTGGTCAAGTTCACCGTTTAAAAGGCGGGTAGCCAATTCAGCTTCTGGAGTACCATCCTGCATTTCCAATTCGGTATCATCTTCTTCTTCGGCCATCTGGCTGTCAGATTGAGATTCACCGGAATTTTCATTTTGGTCACGGAGACTGAAATTTAAATCATTGGCGTTAGCATCAAGTCCTGCATCCTGAAGTGCTTTCTCAAGGTTTCGAGAATCATTGCGTAAAAGTTCGATAGTCTCCGGACGGTCAGCAATGATTGTGGCGCTGACTTTGCCATTAGATCCGACTTCCAGTTTCACCTCGACACGGCCAAGGTTATCCGGGCGAAGTTGCACCGTTATCTTATCCATGCCGCTCGCAATAGCTTTTGTAATATTGACAGAAATCTGATGGGATAATGGACGATTCTGTTCAGGTGCCTGAGATGTTTGTGTCTGTTGTGCCTTAGCCATATTAGCGCTTTGTTGGGTTTGGGTGCTGCCAGGTTGAGTGGTTGCACTTGGGCCATCAACTGAATTTTGTGGGCCAGAGGATGTAACTTGTGAAACAGCTTTTGCTATACCTTGATCTGCTGAAACGTTAGCGTTTGTATTGGCGAGTTGATTTGCGGCTTGTGCTTGCCCATGCGTCATGCCTTGGGCTTCTCCACTATTTCCAGCTGTTTGAGCTGCGAGCGCGCTCAGTGAAGCTGCCGAGTTACCTTTCTGAATTACACTTCCGGTTTCCATCGCTTGTGCGGCAATAGCATTGCTCGTAAGAGATTGGGTGGTTTGAGATACTGCGGCTTCAGCGCTTTTGTTGACATTTACATTAATATTAACAGGGCGGTTTAATTTAAGTGAATCAGAGAGCATTTTTGCTTGTTGCTCAGACAATGGCACATCCATGGTTTTGGCTGCCTGGGTAATATCTTTCGGTGTAGCCTCGACACCTAGCCGTGAAACTGCTCGAAGAATTTTTTGAACCTGATCATTTGTGATGATCTCTTCTGGTGTATTCCCTAGATTAGCCTGTTGACCCTGTGCTTCAGGGCTATGGGACATGTTTTGTTGATTTGTAGGGCCTCCAGATTTTTCTGCCAGAGGGTTTGCCGCATTCATATTTTGGGCTTCGCCAGGGGTGCCAACGACTTCACGCAGGACTTGTGATGTATCTTTGGTAGATTGCTCACCAGCATTGATCTGGGCAGCGCCGGCAATGCCTTCATTCAGTATGACAAAACCATCCGCTTGGGTGCCTAATTCAGAAGCCTTTCCAATACTATAGTCGATTAGCTCATTGTCGCCACTATCTGTATTACCATTATTATTTTGATCAGCTGATGTCGCTTCAGCGGATTGTACTGTTTCATTATCATCAGAATTTTGATTATCATCAGAAGCTTGTTTGTGATTATTCTCACGTGCGGCAGGTTCATCGCTGTCATTGCTTTGTTTGTGATCTGGGGTGTCGTCTTGGCCATCTGAAGAATAGCTATCAGCCTGTTTTGTATCAGCGACATTATCTCTTGCATCATCATTCTGAGACGAGCGATCATTGTTTTCAACACGATAAGGCTTGTCATCAGCTTCTTTACGCTCGGACGTATTGTTTTGCTTTTGAGCTTCTGTGGTGTTGCTTTCCGCAACGACATTTTGATCGTTATTTGCGAACATCACATTGTGCTGCGCCATAGGCATTCGAATCATTTTAGAAAACGAAGAAGCCAGCATGCTGACACCTTCAAGGATATTTCCTGAAGTTTGGGATTTTGTATTGGCTGCTGCATTTGCCAAAGCTGTAATTTTTTGTACATCCATAATCTTGCATCCTGATATAGCGCAAACGATGGACTTTACATTGCAAGACCTTTGCCAAGTTTTATGGTTGTTATAACATATTGATTTTTAATGGTTTTTAAATATTAGTGTAATTTTAGAACTTACCAATCTCGACGCTATGGGTAAAATCGACCTGTGCAAGTGGGAAGAATGTGCCTAGTGGAGTGCTTTATTGGATAAATTAATAGATAGTTCGGTGGAAAGTGATATGGAATATGTTAGGTTGCCTCCTTGACCTGACGCAGATACGTTTCATATTAAGTCTCGTGGCCTGTGTAATTGTTGAGAGTTTTGTTAGGAGAGTATTAATGCCGCTGAAGATAGAAATGAAACAAGGAGACAGAATTATTATTAATGGGGCTGTCCTTGAAGCGGCGTCTCCACATACAAAGATTGTTGTCCATAATCAGGCTTCGATCCTTCGGGCAAAAGAGATTTTAACGGAAGAACAGGCTATAACCCCTGCAACTCGGGTATATTATGCCTTACAGAGTGCTTATTTGTTTCCTGAACATGCCGACCAATACCTAACGGAATTTTCCGAATTTGTGCAGCAATACCTGATCGCCTGTCCAAGTGCATCTAATATTATTGAGAATATCACTGCTGAAATTTCACAGGGGCAGCTTTACAAGGCATTAAAATGTGCTCGTGCTTTGGTCATGCATCAACATGGCGTTTTGCATGAATTTGAAGAGCAACTTGGACAATTGGCACAACTGGATGATGAAGACATAGGATCTAATGAAAGCTCAACAGGAGATAATATCTAATCAGATTGAGATCTAAGTTTGGTTGTTTATATGTATTAGTTCCGACCTGATCTGACACTGCTCGCTTGAAAGAGCGAGAGTTACCAGTTTTGATGGTGGTGCAACCCAA
>JABJOR010000416.1 GCA_018664265.1 Rhodospirillales bacterium | reverse complement strand
TCATAAAACGATTGGAAGAAGCTTGCAGTGTTGCTGTATTGGCGCCTGGTTTCCCGGCTGAGATGACGGACGATGAGCCGGAAGAAAAAGGTTATGAGGTTATTCCGAAGGGTAAATAACCTTGCGTAAAGGTTCTAACTCTGTTTCGTAATTCCGCCAGCGCTCAATTGCCGTTTTGTACATAGGTTTGCGAACCTGAGTGGCGCTGGCGGTTATTACGGCTCTTTCTGATTTATGAAAGTTTAGGCAAGCATCATTAAAGGATAAATCACAAAAATCGAGAATTCGCCGAATTTCCTGTTCAGGGTTTTCTGTGAGTCTTTCGTAGTTAACATCAAGAATTTCACCGGGTAATACTTCGCGCCAATGATCCATCAAATTTTGGTAAAGGCGATAATATGCACCAAGCTCTTCAAGATCGTATGCATAGTGATGAATGCCAGCGAATGATTTTGAAAAGATTGAGAGGCAAGTGTCCATTGGATTGCGCTGCATATGAATAATGCGGGCATTTGGCAATATCTGTTTTATCAACCCGATATACAAGAAATTGCTGGGCATTTTATCAGTGATGAAACGGCTATTTTGGCTGAATTCTCGTAACTGTTTCAGATATTGGGATGCTAACTCTGATTTAAAAGAATCATTGATTTCTTTTATTGATTCGGGGAAACGTTTATTTTGACGCGTAAATGATTCGTGAACAATATTTTTTAGAAAACTTAACTCACCTGCTCCTGTAACATCAGGGTGACTGGCAAGAATTTGTTCAGTCAAAGACGTGCCGGAACGCATCATCCCGAGAATAAAAATCGGTGTTTCATCCTCGACGGTTAGTTCATTTTCTATGGTAAGAAGAGATGGTTGATAAACTTCCTTTATTCGCTCTAAGAGTTTTCTGTCATCTTCAATATCATAGGAATAATTCTCTCGTTTTAAACGGTTAGCTTCATACATGTAGGCAAAGGCCTTGCTGTAATCTTCCTGATTATCAAAAATTTCTGCCAGTCCGAATGCATTGAGAATTTTATTATTAACAGAACTGGACGGGTCATTATATCTCTGTTCCATCGATGTAATAATGGGGGCACCCGGATTGGGTTTGTGGATGGAATTCAGGATAAGGTATGCTTCTGTGAAATCTGGCTGCAGAAAAATGGCATGGCGAAGGTGCTCAACTGCTTCTTCCATCTTTCCAAGGTTTTTCATGATCGTGCCGAGAGTTTTATAGGCCGCAGCAGAATCAGGGGTTGTTTTCAAGGCATCGTTGCAGCATTCCTGGGCCTTTCCAAGCTCGCCAATGCCGTTGTACGTTGTTGCAAGGTTAATCAGAGCATCTGTATATTTTGGATTCAAATCCAGGGCTTGTAAAAAACATCCCTTGGCTTCCTGGAACAAGTTTCGTTCAAGATAAACAACGCCCATATTATTGGTGGATTCGAAAGAGTTTGGATTGAGAGCAATAGCCTGATTATAGCAATTAGTAGCGTCTTCAAGTTGCCCCATTGATTTATAGATCATACCTAAATTGATATAGGCATTGGCATTATCAGGAGTTAGTTCCAATACGCGATTATAGTTTTTTTCTGCATCAGGCAGCTTGTTTAGAGCCTGATTAACCACGCCAAGATTAAAGTGTGCTTTAACAAAATTAGGATCAATGGCAACAGCCTTGCTGATCAATACTGCTGCATGTTCGTTATTGGTGCGCTGATGATTGGCTACGCCAAGCATGTGAAGAGCAACAGAATTTTCAGGTTCTGTTTCAAGTATTTTTAGATAAGTGATTTCGGCTTGGGATACATTTCCAGCACGATGAATAGCAATAGCTTGATCGAGTTCCTGCTGAAGTTCGGTGTTTGTGCTGCTACCAGACTTGCTCATTGCCCATCTTCAGGGTGTTCTCATGCAATTTTGTAAACAATTCCCATTCATCTTGCGGCAGGAATCGTTGAGCAAGAAATTCGTATGTGGTTTGAAGTAAGGCTTCCATACCAACAGAGCGTTGCGGTGGTGTTAATTCCCATTCTTCAATCAATTCACGCCATGCCCAAAAACGGCTGTGTAGATCATCGCGAAATTTCCGGACGCTTTTGATTGTGTCAGGCATGTATTTCAGCACGTTGATAATTCTTTTTGTGTGAAGATCAATATTTTTAAATTCATCTCGAAATTCATCGAATGCAATTCTACTCAGACCTTCAACCCGACTAAGGATTTCGTACACCCGGTTATCATTCAAGTAAATCGATTCTAGCGTAATCAGGCCTTTCTCGATGATCAGCAGACGTAAGAACTGTCCGCGCAGGGATTCAATAAAGGCCAGTTCTTCTGCAAAGTCATTGACCAGGTCGATAACCTTTTCTTTCTCTTCAATCGGAATACCAAGCTCTTTTGCAGCTTCTTCAAATGCGGAATTGATTTTTGCTTTGTTGGCAGGATCATCGGCAACCATTTCTAGCTGATTTTGGTCTGTGAAAACCTCCTCATCGCCAGACAACCATGTCACGAGTTGCATGGTCAGGCGTTTCTGCGCGACAATCCGGTGCACTTCCGTGACTTCCCATGAGGCCTTGCCGCTGGACAGTTCCGTTGGAACTTTATCGCCAACAGCGATACGCTGTACATGCTTTAGGGCTTTTGCAACGATATCGAGCATATACCCGTCACTGGAGGTATCTTTTAACTTCAATTCACGTTTAATGCCGCGCAGGGTCAGCTCAACATTTTGATCTTCAATGGGAGTGACCATAAAGTATTCATCTTCGCGTTCTCCGGCGCGAAAATATGATCCTTCAACAGCAGTGAAAAACTTGTGTTTGAATTCCACAGTTTCAGGGATTGCCAGCTCTTCTTGCTGTTCCTTAACAGTAGAATCTGCAGGCTCATTGTTTGCTTCAGCTTCGATATTCATCATTAAACCATCGAACTTTAAATATTGCTTAGTTAATTATGCCCTTATTTTAAGGCGAGCGCTTCACATTTTGATTGTTTTACTGACGGCTTGTTCTGTCAAGCAATCGAGACATAAATTGGCAACATTTGTCCAATTGGTCAATACTAACGTATTCATCCGGCTTGTGGGCTTGTGAAATATGGCCCGGTCCACATATGGCTGAAGGGATGTTTGCATTCTGGGCAAACAATCCGGCTTCTGTTTGGTAGGCGACTTTGATGTCATCATTTCGTGCTGCCAGGGCTCGTACAAAAGCAATAACATCATCACCCGGATCGAGCTCAAATCCCGGCATATAGAGTGTTTCTTCTAGTTTAATGCCGGCTTCGCTGTGAATGGCCTTCATTTTAGGCTCCAGCACATTTTCAATGAAGGTATCAATCTGTTTGCGCAAAGCTGCAACGTCATAGTCAGGCAATAACCTAAATTCAAATTCAAAGATGCATTCACGCGGTACAATGTTCAGGGCACTTCCGCCTTTGATGAGGCCTGTTTGTACAGTGTTAAATCCAATATCATATCCTTCGGCGAAGGGGCCATTTTCTTCAAAGTTGCGGGCCATGCTACGTAAAAAGACGATTAATTCGCAGGCATATTCGATGGCATTAACACCCTGTGGCGCAAGGCTTGAATGGGTCTCAAAACCTGTAACTGTTGTTAGCAGGGCAAAACCACTTTTATGTCCTGTTACGACCTGCATGCCTGTAGGTTCGCCGACAATGCACATGGCAGGTTTGATGGGGAAACTGTTGATCGCCTCTATGAGTGTAAGAGCACCTGCACACGTGACTTCTTCGTCGTAGGTGAAGGCCAGATGTATAGGTGTTTTTAAGTTTGCCTGATGAAATAGCGGAGCGTAAGCGAGGCAAATGGCAATAAAACCCTTCATATCACAGGTGCCACGCCCAAAGAGTTTGTCATCTCTTGAAATCAAATCAAATGGATCAGAGGACCATTCTTGCCCATCAACAGGAACGACATCCAGATGCCCGGAAAGCATGATGCCGGGTTTGTCTTTTGGCCCGATGGTTGCGTACAGATTTGCTTTGTCCATTTTTTCATCACGAACAATGGTGCTCTGCACACCGATGTCGGCCAAATAGCCTTCAATCCAGTCTACGATGCCAAGGTTCGAATTTCTGCTGGTGGTATCAAAGGAGATGAGCTTTGAGAGTATCTCGCAGGATGTGTTTAAAATGTCTGTATTCATGGTTAGTAACAAACCTTGTCCATAAGTCGATCCATAAAGTTTTCACATTGGGCAATTTGATCCAATGATATAAATTCATCCGGTTTATGGGCTTGTTCAATACTGCCTGGTCCACAGATCACAGTGGGGATATTTAATTGCTGATCAAATAATCCAGCCTCTGTGGCAAACGCAACCTTGATATGGTCATTGCGTCCGGCGAGGGACTTAACAAACGAAACCACTTCCGCATCCGCATGCGTAGACAATCCTGGTGCATTGTTGTCCTCAATTATTTCAATACCAGCATCAGGATGAATAATTTTCATTTGTGGCTCAAGATCTTCGCGAACGTAACGCTGAATTTCGGTTATGATGCTATCAGGAGAATGTTCGGCGAGATTTCTGAATTCAAATTCAAAAGAACAGTCTCGCGGAACAATGTTAAGAGCCGTACCCCCTGTGATGATACCTGTATGGACCGTTGTGTGCGTGATATCAAAAGCCTTATCAAATGGGCCTTCCTGAGAAAATCGTGCTGACATGGACTTAAGGTATGCAATGAACTCTGCGGCGAATTCAATTGCATTAACACCTTCCGGGGCGAGGCTGGAATGGACTTCGAGCCCGCGAACTGTCGCTGTAAAACTGTACTTTCCCTTATGACCGAGTGATACATCCATGTTGGTCGGTTCGCCTACGATACACATGGCTGGCTTAATGGGCATATCTTTCATTTTCTCAAGCAATGAGTGAACCCCGATGCAGCCAACCTCTTCATCGTAGGAAAACGCAAAGTGCAGCGGAGTGGCAAGTTCACGCTCCAGAAACTTTGGTGCATATGCAAGGCAAATTGCGATGAAGCTTTTCATATCGCAAGTTCCACGGCCATATAAC
>JABJOR010000415.1 GCA_018664265.1 Rhodospirillales bacterium | reverse complement strand
CCTACTGTAAACAACAGGGTAAGAACTGCGAAGCAGCTGGCTAACTTTCTTAATGATTTTGACATCGATCTCTCCGTTATAAATAGAATTCCATTGATCAGGAAGATGCGTAAAATGGTTTGCCGAGGCAGCCCGGCGCGTTGAACATCAATTTAGTCTTGTCCCGTGAGATAAGCACAAGAACAATGACTGTGACAATATAAGGTAGCATGGACAAATACTGGGCATCAATTTTAATACCAAATCCTTGCGCATGTAATTGCAAGACGGTTACACCACCAAAAAGGTAGGCTCCAAAAATTGCTCGTCCTGGCTTCCATGTTGCAAAGACCACAATCGCCAGCGCAATCCACCCACGCCCTGCAGTCATCTCGTCGGCCCACAAGGGTGTTTGCACCATGGATAAGTAAGCACCACCAAGGCCTGCGCAGGCTCCGCCAAACATGAGGGCCGCCATACGCACACCAAGTACGTTATAGCCGATGGCATGGGCTGCATCATGATTTTCGCCGACCGAGCGTAGAATTAGTCCCGCTCTTGTCTTGTTTAAGAACCAATAAACCCCAATTGTCAGAGCAATCGAGAGATAGACCAATACGTCATGGCTGAACAGTAAGGGGCCGAGAACGGGAATTGCTGAAAGGCCAGCGATATCAAGACTGGCAAGGGAGGAGGTCGATTCGCCTGAATATGCCTGGCCCCAAAGGGCGGCAATACCCAGTCCAAAGATAGTTAAGGCAAGACCTGTTGCTACCTGATTGGACATCAACACTTGCGTTAAAACACCAAAGATGGTTGCCATCACAGCCCCGCCAAATGCAGCAGCCAGTATTCCCAAAGTGTGGGAGCCTGTCTCGAACGTAATGGAGAACCCGGCAATGGCGCCGATGATCATCATTCCTTCAATGCCCAAATTCAGGACTCCGGCGCGCTCAACTACCAACTCACCAATGGCGGCGAACAACAAAGGTGTTGCTGCAATGATAATGCCTTGGAGTATCAGGATGGTGAAATCCACGGGTTTTAAGTCCCTTTTTGGTGGTGATGATGGAACCATTTGAAGCGGTATTTTGCCAGAACATCAATACCAAGCAAAAAGAAAAGCAACATTCCCTGAAATACGCCTGTTACGGCACTGGGCAGGTTCATTTGTATCTGTGCCGCTTCTCCACCGATGTAGGTCAGCGCCATGACAAAGCCGCTTATTAAAATTCCGATTGGATTAAGTCGACCAAGAAAAGCAACGATAATAGCTGTAAATCCATACCCCACTGGCAAGGATGGAACCAGTTGCCCGACTGGGCCAGCAGCTTCAAACAGGCCAGCTAGCCCTGCCAACCCGCCAGAAACCATCAGGCAGGCCCAGATTACCCGCGATTCAATAAATCCGCCAAAACGCGCGGCCCGTGGAGAAAGCCCCAGAACTTTAACCTGAAAACCAATTATATGACGCGAGAGCAGGACCCAGGCCGTGACAACAACCAACAGCGCTACAATAAACCCGATATGCATACGGGTTCCTTCAACCAGAATTGGCAGGATGGCCGAATCAGAAAAAATCCGGCTTTCTGGAAAATTCATGCCATCAGGATCGCGTAAAGGCCCATGAACCAATGCGCTTAATAACAGTACAGCAACATAGCTCATCATCAGGCTGACAAGAATTTCATTGGCATTGAACCTGGTCCGTAACCAGGCTGGGATAGCGGCCCACGCCATACCTCCCAAAATACCGGCAATGCACATCAAGGGCAGTATCCAGAAACCCTCCACGTTATAAAATACAAGCGCAATGCACCCTCCGCACAAAGCCCCAACAGTGAATTGGCCTTCGGCACCGATGTTCCAGACACCTGCGCGAAATCCCATAGACAACCCAATCGCTATGAGAATAAGTGGTGTCGCCTTGACCACCAGTTCCGTGATTGAAAAAGTGTTCGATAATGGTTGCATGAAAATAATGGAAATTGCCTTGATGGGATCTTTATCCAGTATTGCAAACATGATCATGCTGGCAGCAATGGTCAGCAACACAGCAAAAATTGGAGTGCTGTACAGCATGACCCGGGATGTTTCCTTGCGAAGTTCCAGTTTAATCACACTGTTCTCCGTGCTCAGAGGTAATCTCAGCGCTTGAAGGCACGCCACCCATTAATAAACCGATTTCCTCTACTGTCATGTCTCCGGTTGGTTTAGGCTGTGAAAGTCGCCCGCCTGAAATAACAGCAAATCTGGTTGATATTGCCATCAGCTCATCCAGGTCCTGCGATATAACCAACACAGCAGTTCCTTCCTTTGCTAAATTTTGCAGAGCCATGTGGATGTCTGCGGCAGCACCAGCATCAACCCCCCAGGTTGGTTGTGAGACGATCAATACGCTTGGGGATTGCAAGATTTCCCGACCAACTATGAATTTCTGCACATTGCCACCGGATAAGCTTCGTGCAGCATGATTGACGCTTCCGGCTTTGACATTGAAAGCTGAAACAATTTCTTTGGCAAAACCAGCAGCGGTTGAATTGTTCAAGAACCCGCGCTTGACCATTCCCTTACGGGTTCTTGCAGACAATATGGTGTTTTCCCATAAGGTCATATCGGCAATCGCGCCATGTCCAAGACGCTCTTCAGGAACAAAGCACATTCCGTGCTTGCGTCGTTCAGTAGGCTTTGCCAAGCCCATAGGCTCACCATCAAGAGTGATCGTGGTTGGTGATTCTGCGGGATGTTCACCAATCAAAGCTTTCATAAGCTGAATTT
>JABJOR010000414.1 GCA_018664265.1 Rhodospirillales bacterium | reverse complement strand
TTATTAGGGCCGACTATTTATGAGAGAAACGATAACTTGATGATCCTTGTCGAGAGCATCAATTCCGGTAAGCATCGTGTCTGTCCATATTAGAACCTTGGTGTTGGATGCTAATGGCAGTTCAATCCAGAATGTGCTGCCTACACCCTCAATGCTGTCAAAAGAAACCCGCCCTGCCATTCTTTCGGCAATCAGTTTTGTTACGGTGAGCCCAATACCTGTACCTTCACGGGCTCTCAACGGATCATCATCAAGGCGATAGAACATTTGAAAAACAGAATCATGTTCGATCATTGGAATTCCAAGTCCGGTATCCGTAATAGATATTTTAAGGAATCCGTCATTTGTTTTTTTGGCTTTGACAGTGATTGTTCCGCCATGTTTGTTATATTTAACAGCATTTGAAAGAAAATTGAGCAGGCATTGTTTTAATCGCATGCGATCGGTTTGAATAAGTGGCAACGATTTTCCATTACACGCATTTGTGATGGATATATTGCGGTGTTTAGCAAGAGGTACAGACAATGCTAAACAATCCGCTATAACGTCTTTGGCATCCACTTCTTCTATGGAAAGATCAAGGTGGTGGGCTTCAATTTTGGAAAGATCAAGGACTTCATCGACCAGTTCCAGAAGATGGTTACCGCCTTCCAGGATATGATTAACGTGTTCGTTTTGTGCTTTTGAGAGGGGGTGCCCCGGATCAAATTGCATAAATTGAGCAAACCCTAAAATAGCATTCAGGGGGGTTCGCAACTCGTGACTCATGCTCGCTAGAAATTTGGATTTGGAAAGGTTTGCTTCTTCCGCTTCATTTTTAGCATCTTGAAGGACACTCACTGTGATATTGAGAGCCCGTTCTGCTTCACGACTTTTTCGCAAGCTGTAAAAAAGCAGAATGATGAGTATAACCAGAGCCCAGCCACATGCACTTAAGGCAAGGATGGTTTGCTGATGGGTGCGATTAATATCTTCAGACTGACGTTCATTCATTTCTTCTAGCCGCGTTTGATAGTGCCAAAGTTCATCCATTAATTCGCGTTGACGGGATATATCATTGATTATGGAGAACAACAGTTTACGTTCATTAAAATCATATGGATGAGAACGGACTGTCACTGTACGCGTTTGACCATCTTTCAATCTGTGGCGAAAGATAAAAAAGTTACGATTTTCCTGAGCTGCAAGCCGACGTTCTTCAGCGACTTCAGCAGGTGTCAGAATATTAATTTGCTGGATACTCATTGAGAGCAATTGTTTGTGGGTATATCCATAAAATTGGCTGGCAGCATTATTCGCATCAATAATATTACCCGAAGCCGGGTCTATCAGTAGCATAATAGAACTATGCTTCTTAAATATATCTTCAAATAATGGCGATGCATTTACTGAATGTAAGGGGGTAATTAAGAAAGTAAATACAGCTAACAGTAGAAAATATTTAATTTTCATAGTGTGCCTCCCCCCAAGAGTACATCTATTCACTTGTTTATAAATTCTGCATTTTAAAATTTAATGAATTTTATTGAGCAAAATACTGTTTTTAAACGAATGCCAAGCAGTATGAGGGATAAATTCTAAGCTGCAAGCACCATCATGATTGATTTATCTGCCAGCAACAGGAAGAAGATCAAAAACAGATAAAGAATAGAAAACAGGAATAGTGGTTTTGCTGCTTTCTCATCGGCTTCTTTTTTCATCTTTACAGCGCGGCGCAGGAATTCAAAGCCGAGAACGGCAGCACCAATTCCATATAGGTAGCTCGACATACCGATGGCTACGGGAACGGCTGTGGCGGCTACGGTCAGGATAGTATAAATTACAATTTGCTTTCGTGTTGCTTCTTCACCAGCAACAACAGGTAACATGGGAACGCCCACGTTTTCATAATCTTCACGGCGAAACAAAGCCAGAGCCCATGTATGGGGAGGGGTCCACAGGAAAATAATGAAAAACAACGCAATAGCCCCGACGGTTATATCACCTGTTACGGCAGCCCAGCCAATAACAGGAGGCAACGCACCAGACGCGCCGCCAATGACAATGTTCTGAGGTGTGCGGCGCTTGAGCCAGACTGTATAAATGAAAACATAATATAATATTGTAAAGGCGAGCAGCATGGATGCTGCCTGATTAACCCAGATATCCATGATGATGACAGAGCCAACAGCCAGGATAACGCCATACGCCAGCGCATGCCATGGTTCCATTCGACCTGCCGGAATAGGCCGGTTCATGGTGCGGATCATGTTTTGGTCGATATCGCGATCATACCACATGTTAATGGCGCCAGACGCCCCGGCACCAATAGCTATGCAAAGGATAGCAATGATTGACGGCAGTATTTCCGCTGTGCCCGGAGCCATCATCAAGCCGACCCAGGCAGTAAAGACGACCAGCGACATTACGCGCGGTTTCAGGACAAGCGCGAACTCAACCACACGGAATTGTGGCTGCGGGCTGTTTTCTGTTGATTGTTCGGCTTCGTTGTCAGTCATTGAACTCATGCATCTTCATATAATGATGCGCGACTATAAGGCAACATCTAATAAATATATACAGGTATTAAATCAGGGTATTATATCTTTTTGCGCAACAATGCCCTTGCGCATATCCAGATGAACATGACGCCACCAATGACGGCAATGGCTGCGCCTACACCGTTCATGTAGAGGCCGATTTTGGCCCCCATGGCGACGAGCCCCTGTTCTTCACCTGCCGTTTTGCGTGGTGCGCCATAACCGCCAGCCAGAAACAAGCCGACAGATGCTATCATCTGGCCGACTGCATATAGCCAGATCAGGACGCGGGTTCTTCGGTTTTGATCAATTGAGCGCTCAATAACAGGCAAAACAAAATTCAGGAACAACCCCATGAAGACAATATTCACAGCGGCGATCACAGCATGGTAGTGGGCCGGCGTCCGGGTATCTGCACCATCCACAAACAAGCCCAGAAAACCACCAATGGCAAATGTTATGATCGACAGAAAGATACACAGAAAGCCAATGTCATTCAGGGGCAGTTTTTGGCCGCTTAAATGCTTCTTGAATGAAACAACCAACGCAAGTCCCATGACCAGAACGGGAGGTGCCAGCAGATACTGCAGGTCGGTAAAGATGCTGATCAAGGCCCCGGAATCGGGATCAAAGAGAGCATACAGATACGGCATGAGAAGCGGTGGCATGACGCAGAGAATCAAGACGGTTCGTAAAACTTTGCGACTAATCGGGGGATCACCAATAACCTGATGGGCCAACAGATACCAACCGCAAAGCATCAACAAGGTATTGAGGTATTGCAGGGCATGCCCCCCGCCCCAGAATACATCCTCATTGAAACGAGCATCCGCGATGTCTTCGTATCTTGGGATATAGGCCAGCAGGAAACACACAAAAGCTGCCAGCAGGACAATGCTACACGCGACAGCCATTTCCGTGTAGGCGGCAGAAAAATCGAGACTTTTTTTCGCGTTTACTAAAAAACGTATAATTATCAGGCAAAGCGATACGGCAAAGATAATAAGTCCCGCATAATAAAGTGGATCAATGATAATCGGTACGTAGTTGTTCAGCGAGGCTTCGCTGCGATCTATTAACCCTGGTATGGCAAGTAAAATGACGCCTGCAACCCCACCCCAAAGTGACAGGGTGCCAACACTTTTCAGCTTGAGGGCGCCCGCTGTATCTCCGCTAAGGGCTGTGATGGCTGTTACCAAAACTCCGAATACAGCCAAAAACCAGACCACGAAGGAGAAGATTACATGTATGACCAAGCCTTTTTCAAAAAACCCGAGGGGCCAGGGGAACGTATTTTCAATTCCGGGCACCCGGCTGAGAGCCAAAAGCAGGGCAAAGACTCCGGCCAGAGCCAGTGAACCTATGCCAAGCAATGCCCAGCCGCGTAATTCGCCGGTAAGCTGATTGCCTTTTACGGACGCAGCAAAGGCACTGGCTGGCCCAGGTTTGGTCATTTCCTGGGTAATTGTATCAGCGGAATTCGTAGAAATCTGATTATCCTCCCTGATAGGGAAATAGGTGAACGGTCATGGCATAAACGACAACGCCGGAAATTCCAACCCACATCCATAATGGCCAGGTGAATCTGGCTATTTTTTTGTGCTTTTCGAAATTCCCTTTAAGGGCGCGCCAGACTGTAATTGGCACCATGAAGGTTATCAATATTGCGCCAAGAACGTGGGTTATCAAGATCGTAAAGTAGATTGGGCGTATCGCCCCTTCGCCGCCAAATTTGGCAAAACCGGAGTTGGCTTTGTAGACGACGTAGAAAACCAGAAAGAATGCAGAGATCGCAAGAGCGCAAATCATGGCTTTGCGATGCATTTCGCGGTTGCCTGCACGAATATATATAAAGGCGACTGTTAGAAACAGAACACTCAGTCCATTCAGGCTTGCTATTATATGAGGAAAATCAGAAATTTGCATAAGTCGTCAAGTTTCTCACGGCATTACGAAAAAGATGCTGGCATACATGATGGCGGCTGCGCCAATCAGAATGGCAAAGATAACCCGTTTGTTCATATCTACATTCCCTCATCGAAAAAAATATTAACCCGCCAATTATACCAGCGAGTGAGTTAGTCAGATACTTTAATGTGGAAACGATGTCCAGGAAAACACCAGTTAGAGGTATTTGGGGTGGATATTTCATATGGAACTTAAACCATACAAAAACAGTTAGGTACCTATAGAAAATATAGAGTGCTTGAGTCTCAAAAAATAAATCTCTTCCAGTCTGAGTATGTTTTATGCAGCTAGTTTGCTTTGTAAATTATTACCTTAGGAAATCAGTAGGCTATTTCTATTTTTGTTTAATGTTTGGGCGTATTTGATGTTTTTTCTTGTATTATTCTAAGAATATTTTACTGTAACCTCTTTAGAAAGATTATTATTCTAATTTTAATATGACAAAGAATTAATCGAAGTGGCTGTTGCGATGAAAGTCTGAATTAAAGTTCAGAGATTATAGATAGCCAGTCCTGAAAAATGTTTCATATGCATCATTTCGGGAATTCTAAACAGGGGAGATCCAGCATATGCCTTCTTCAGAGTCTGTCACAGAACACGAGCATCATTGGGAATTCAGTTGGGCACCTTTGATGACTGTGGCT
>JABJOR010000042.1 GCA_018664265.1 Rhodospirillales bacterium | reverse complement strand
TGGTTATGGAGACCCTAATATCGCCGCCAACGTTGTGGTCCGCCTGGAGCGCATTGGGGCTTCAGCTGTGATATTGGAAGATCAGCGCCGTCCGAAGCAATGTGGCCATTTACCTGGCAAGGAAATTTTGCCCTTGGATGAATATCTTGTTCGGTTGAATCGGATTCTTGAGGTGCGCGATCAACTTTTTGTCGTGGCGCGAACAGATGCAGAGAACTTTGACGAAGGCCTGTCGAGAGCCAATGCATTTGTTGAGGCCGGAACCGACGCAGTAATGGTGGAGGGTTTGACCGACCTAAACCAAGTCCCTCAAATTAGGGATGTGATCGGAGACGATGTGTTCCTGATGGTAAATCTTATACAAGGTGGCAAAACGCCCGAAGTTTCACTGAGTGAACTTTCTGACTTGGGAGCAAATATTGTAATATACTCGACGCCCTGTCTCTATTCAGCTCAAATGGCAATTGAAACTGAAATGCAACGTCTTATTGACTCTGATGGTCGACTTTCCAGGAAGTCGGATGGGATTGATTTGAATAAAAACACTGCAATCATGAATGCTAATGAATTGATGGGGCATGGTTAGGCAATTTCCAATAGTATATTTTTTTTGGCAGGAAAGAATACTCCCTTCATTCTTTTGGGATGGAACGTTATTTGTTAGGTTGTTTTGGAATTACAAATCCAAGTGAATTTCTTCCCTCTGATTGCCGTGCGAAGTAAATTGTAGACCGATTTGACTTCATTTTGATTGGCGTTGCGTAGATGAATAACTCCTTCGATAAAGATGTTTTTTCACCGAAAAACTATCTTTACCTACTCGAATTACTATCTTTCGAAGAGTACAAAACTGTCAATTTTGCAACAGCGGATAGCAACCAAAAACATTTGATACTCCGTCATGATATTGATTTCGACTTGCAAGCTGCATTGAAGATGGCAGAACTAGAAGCACAAAGTGGATACGAGGCTACTTACTTCGTATTGTTGACCAGCGAGTTTTATAACCCTTTTTCCCAACGTGGACGTGAAACCATTTCAGCAATTTTGTCTCTGGGCCATGAGATTGGATTGCACTTTGATACGTCACTATATAAAGAGGATGAGACCACCCTTTCTGCTGCAGCCAAAACAGAATGTTCGCATCTGGAGCAGTTAACTAGCGAAAAGGTAAATGTTATCAGCATGCACCGCCCGCCATCCCGTCTGGTCGGTGAAGACTTAAATTTTGCAGGTCGATTAAACACCTACGCTCCCCGGTTTACAAAGGAAATGGGATATTCCTCCGATTCACGTGGTGAATGGCGCTACGGCTCTCCTTTGGAGAGCACAGCATTCCACGACCAAAAGGCCTTGCAGCTTCTAACACACCCTGTTTGGTGGACCCGGGAACACTCTATGCCCGCGCAACAAGCAGTGGAAGATTTTCTGCGAAGCAAACAAGAAACCCTGGGTCAGGAGGCTGAAAGAAATTGCAGCTCCTTTATACACACCAGAATCAAATACCAATGAAGAGTCTGATCTTCAGTTCAAGAACTGCAACAGAAGCTGTACAACCTAACATCCCAGCAGCGAATTAAATTTCGGTACTTATTGATGACTATAAACAATGTGACGATACTTGGAGATTCACGTGCGTTTGATACGTACTACCTGAACGACAGTTACGAAAACTATTATGGGTACGACAAAACATTTCCATTTATTTTACGACGAGAGATATTGTCTCACGGGCCGAATAGTCTGGATATTGTCCACATCCCAGACCATTTTCGGGGTGGCTCGATCGAAAGCAACACACTGAGGGTTGCTATGACCAACCCGGCGATGGTGTATTTGATTGACGGAATTTGGGAAACGCTGCTGAATAAGTCACACTACATAAAATACCTCCTGGAAACTGTTGACAAACATTCGCTGCGTGGCGACCAAACCTTACAGTTTGAATACAGCCATGAAGCCTTGATTGGTCTGTTCAAGCAAAACAAGCTTGAGCTATCGCCATCCGCATATGCGCATCGCATTCGTTCCATTGCCTCTTATTTTCTCCGCCGCCGTCGCCATTGTTGCTGGATGAGTTTGATCATGCCTGATCCATCGTATAAGGACCGAGTGCATTACGCTGGCGACTATCGTTGTTCACCGGTCTGGAACGAGGCATTACAGGCAATAAATGAAAGTGTCGGGCTCTCGCTGTCTAGTATTGGTGCCGAATACATGGACCTCCAGGAATTGATGGTTGATGCTGGAGGTGAAAACAACGTTCTCATCGACCAATGGCACTTTACCTCTGAATTCCACCAAATTCTTTCGGACAAGATGGAAGTTGATATCGGTACGAAACACGAAGGGTATTCGCTCGACAGTAGGCATGTATCCAACAGGCATATGCTGCCGAACAGGAAAAGTGGCGACACAATCATTGCTTGGGGGGATCTGGCAAACATCTGGCTTACCGAAAATACTGACCTCGAAATTATTGGAGTTGCCGACTCTATCGAAGATACTATGAGCAGCGCCGCTCCAATCGTAGTTTTAGCCTGTTCACAAAACTCTGATCGTCAAGCCGGAATCGAGAAAATTCTTCCCTTGATACCTCAAGAAAAAATCATTTTGTTCCCGGAGGAATTTTCAGGCATTAACAATCCCTCCAGAGGCCACTGATAATGAAGGTTTGTTATTTCCTGTACCCAACATGCACCATCCAGAACCCGTAGGTAGGTAGATCGAATGAGCAATGACGACAAGCATTTACTGATGAAGCCGTATTTCAGCGCAGAAAGCCGTGCACGGATTTCTGTGGAAATTGATGAAATTCTTTCGTCCGGCAAGCTGATGTTTGGTCAGCATAATGAAAACCTGGAACGAGGATTTGAAGAATTTACAGGGGTTAAACATGCGGTCAGCGTAAATAGCTGTACCACAGCCCTGAC
>JABJOR010000413.1 GCA_018664265.1 Rhodospirillales bacterium | reverse complement strand
GCGAGCCCAAATCGGAACCTGTGTTGGGTTCTGTAAATACGGCTGTTGGAAGAATTTCTCCGGTTGCAATTTTTGGCAGATATTTTTCTTTCTGGGCGTCTGTGCCGCCAAGACGAATTAATTCGGCTGCAATCTCAGAGCGCGTTCCGAGTGAGCCTACACCAATGTAGCCACGAGATAACTCTTCCGTGACAACACACATAGCTGTCTTGCTTAGACCCAGGCCACCCCATTCTTCAGGAATTGTTAGACCAAACACGCCCAGTTCTGCCATCTGATTGACGACCTCAATAGGGATCAATACGTCTTTCATGTGCCATTCATGACAGTGGGGTTCGACCTGCTCCACAGTAAAGCGGCGGAACTGGTCCCGGATCATATCGAGCATTTCATCTTCAAGGTTAAGTGCGCCATAGTTGCCAGTGTCATTGGCTTCTTCAATTTCTTTCGCCAAAGCCATATGAGCAGCAGACGTATTCCCTTCATTTACCAACATTTTTACGCCGTCTTTAAAGAAGGCATGAACTTCACCTGGGGTAATGCCCATGTCGCGTGGCCGGACGATCTCAACCTGGGAAAGTGGAATGCCGCCGTAGAGCTGGCTGCAATATTCGCCAAAGCCAATTTGAAGGATCAGCTTTTCCGTGTCACCCAGACTACCACTTGCATCCAGTCTTTCGGCCCAGCCATGCAATTGTCGCAGGGTCTCTACATAAGTTGCCATCCAGGCATACCCATGGGCTGCAAACTGTTCAGCTTCCAGAGCATCCGCATTAACACGGCCATCTGATACAACGCGCTCGCTAACATGTTCGCGGGCATGTGAAAGCAGTGTCTCTGCTGAATTAACCGCTTCACCGCACAGGTTCAGCAGGTTATCAAGGATGACGGTATCTGTTTGCGTGCTCATGAACGGGCCTCATAAAACGGTAAGTATTCAAATAATTTAAAAGAAAAAGAGCGGTAACATTATGTTTTTATGCCACCGCTCTGTAATCGTGTATGGCGAATTTAACCTTCGATGCAGTCTTCAATGGTACGACGACCAGGTAATTTAGCCTGTACCAATACTGCCATGTTTCCAGGCTTATGTTTGTTCGCCAGCATCTTCATGTGAGCTTCCGGAATATCATCCCAGGAGAACACTTCAGACATGCATGGATCAATACGACGTTCGATCATCAGCTGATTAGCCTGTGAAGCCTGCTTCAGGTTCGCAAAGTGACTGCCCTGAATACGCTTTTGACGCATCCAGACAAAGCGTGCATCCATGGTCAGGTTGAACCCTGTCGTGCCAGCGCAAAAAACAACCATGCCGCCACGTTTAACCACGTTACAGCTGACGGGGAAGGTGGCTTCTCCCGGGTGTTCGAACACGAAGTCCACGTCGTTGCCCTTGCCAGTGATGTCCCAGATAGCCTTGCCGAACTGACGAGTTGCTTTCATGTAGTCACCAAAACCTTCGCCGTTGACCTCTGGTAACTGGCCCCAGCAATCGAAGTCATTGCGATTTATTACGCCCTTGGCACCCAGTGACATGACAAATTCCCGTTTGGATTCGTCGGAAATGACGCCGATAGCGTTTGCACCAGCGGTGGCACAAAGTTGAATTGCGAAGGATCCGAGACCACCGGAAGCGCCCCATACCAGTACGTTGTGACCTGGACGCAGGATGTGAGGGCGATGGCCAAACAGCATGCGATAGGCTGTAGCAAGGGTAAGCACGTAACAAGCGCTTTCTTCCCAAGTCAAATGCTTTGGGCGAAGCATACATTGCTGAGCCTGAACATTGCAGAACTGGGCAAAAGAGCCGTCGGGGGTTTCATAGCCCCAGATACGCTGGCTGGTGGAGAACATTGGATCGCCACCGTTGCATTCTTCGTCATCACCATCGTCCTGATTACAATGAACCACAACTTCATCGCCGACTTTAAAACGGGTAACTTTTGAGCCCACAGCCCAGACGATGCCTGAAGCATCGGACCCGGCAATGTGGTATTCGGCCTTGTGATAATCAAATGGAGAGATTGGCTCGCCAAGGGCGGCCCACACACCATTGTAGTTAACACCGGCGGCCATCACCATGATCAAAACTTCATGGCTGTCGAGCGTAGGCGTATCTACGACTTCCTCCAGCATGGCTGTATTCGGATTGCCGTGGCGCTCGCGACGGATCGCCCAGGCATACATTTGCTTTGGTACATGACCCAGAGGCGGAATTTCGCCCAATTCATAAAGATCCTTTTTTTCCTGTCCGGGGAACAGGTTTACGACCTCGGCTGTGTCACTCATTGTGTGTCTCCAAAAAAATCATAGCAGAAAACGTCCTAATTTGGTTTTATACATCATTAAGTCTTTTCGCAATGCACAAAAATGATATATTGTTTGATTAATTGATATGCGATGGCAATTTTGTTGCGTTTGCAAGTGTTTTTAGGTAACAACTGAACGAATAAAAATATTCTGGAGAGTGAAAATGGCTGATAAATTCGCAGATGCGGGAAAAAATAGTGCATCGCAGCGTAATGCGAAAAAAGACCGTCCATGGTTGATTCGCACCTATTCCGGTCACTCTTCTGCCCAGGAATCAAATGCATTATATCGTAAAAATCTGTCTAAAGGCCAGACGGGGTTATCTGTAGCCTTCGATTTGCCAACCCAAACGGGTTATGATTCGGACCATCCATTGGCTCGTGGTGAAGTTGGCAAGGTCGGTGTTCCGGTTGGCCATTTAGGGGATATGCAGACTCTGTTTGATGGCATCCCGCTTGGCGAGATGAACACGTCGATGACGATTAATGCGCCAGCTGCATGGTTGATGTCGCTTTATATTGCAGCTGCAGAGAAGCAGGGCGTCGCCCGTGCGGAGCTAACCGGGACGGTCCAGAACGATATCATCAAGGAATACCTCAGCCGCGGAACATATATCTTCCCTCCCGGGCCAAGCTTGAAATTGATCGCTGATACGGTCGCCTTTACCTATACAGAAGTGCCGAAATGGAATCCGATCAACGTGTGCTCCTATCACTTGCAGGAAGCCGGGGCGACGCCAATGCAGGAGCTGGCCTTTGCGCTGGCAACTGCGACAGCCGTTCTTGATGCCGTAAAAAATTCAGGACAGGTGCCGGAAGCAGATTTTCCAATTGTTGTTGGTCGGATCAGTTTCTTTGTGAACGCGGGTATTCGCTTCATTACCGAAATGTGCAAGATGCGCGCCTTTACAGAATTATGGGATGAGATCACCGCCGAGCGTTACGGTGTGGAAGACCCTAAGTTGCGTCGCTTTCGTTATGGCGTGCAAGTGAACTCGCTTGGCTTAACTGAGCCTCAGCCTGAAAATAATGTCTACCGTGTGTTGTTGGAAATGCTTGCGGTGGTGTTGTCTAAAGATGCCCGCGCTCGCGCCGTGCAGCTCCCAGCATGGAATGAAGCTCTTGGCCTGCCACGCCCTTGGGATCAACAGTGGTCGCTACGCCTGCAACAGATCGTTGCCTATGAAACGGATTTGCTGGAATACGCAGATATCTTCAATGGCTCCACAGTTATTGATGGCAAGGTTGCCGAGCTAAAAGCACAGGCTCTTGAAGAACTCGCTCGCATTGATGATCTTGGTGGCGCCATTACAGCCGTTGAACAAAGTTATATGAAACGCCAACTTGTTGAATCCAATGCGCTTCGTATTGCCGATATAGAAAGTGGCGAACAGGTTGTGGTTGGTCTGAATAAATTTATTGAAACCGAGGATAGCCCCCTGACAACAGGCGACGGATCTATCATGACCGTTGACCCCAAAGCCGAAGCTGAACAAATAGAGCGATTAAACGCATGGCGAGATGCGCGGGATCAGAGCGCTGTAGACAAGGCGCTAGGCGAGCTTCGTTCTGCCGCCGCCGAGGAGCGCAATGTTATGGAATCATCCATTGCCTGTGCCCATGCGGGCGTTACCACGGGTGAATGGGGCCAAACTTTACGAGAAGTTTATGGCGAGTATCGTGCGCCAACTGGAATTTCTGGTGGCACAGTCAGCAATGCAAGTGCGGTGGAAGATGCCCGAAATGGTGTTGAGGTTGCATCAAAGAAACTTGGCCGTCGTTTGAAAATGCTGGTCGGCAAACCCGGTCTTGATGGGCATTCCAATGGCGCAGAACAAATTGCCGTGCGTGCCCGCGATGCAGGGATTGAGGTTGTCTATGAAGGTATTCGTCTGACACCGGCTGAAATTGTTGATGCCGCATTGCAGGAAAACGTTCACGTCATTGGACTGTCTATTCTGTCAGGATCACATATTTCATTGGTCTCGGATGTCTTGGACCGAATGAAAGTTAAGGGAATTGATGATGTCCCCGTTGTGGTTGGCGGCATTATCCCTGATGAAGATGCAAAAGCCTTGCTGAAGTCTGGCGTAACTCGGGTTTACACTCCCAAGGATTTCGACCTGAACACGATCATGGTTGATATCGCCAGCATTGCAGGAGCAACGACGGAAGCTGCTTAATTCTTCATGCTTTTCTCATCACTAATGTATAGCTCATAGGCAACTGGCACGCCTGATTTTCCACATTCCACCAGGTCATGGAAATGTGCTCTGGTCGCTCTTCAAAGTGTTCCACAGTCAGCCCATTGTTTATGCCTGCCATGATAACTTCGGACATGGTATGAGAGAACGAGTACAGTGGTTTGGACTCGTATGTGTCGCCGCCATAATAATCCAGTCCGCTCGTGTCCACATAAGGTTCCTTATTGAAGTAGGATAGCTCCCATACGATAGGGGTGTCGGCTTTTGCAGGCTCTATCATGTCCAGGATGGGGTGCTGTTCATAAATGAAGAGTGCACCTCCGGGGCGGATCAGGGCTGAGACAACAGAAAAGAATTTTTCCAGATCGGGCATCCAGCCAAGGACGCCGATGGTAATTGTCACCACATCAAATGAATTGTGGTATTGCTGATCGATGTCATAGATATCGGTGCAGACGAACTCGCAATCAATATTGCCTGCTTTTGCAATTTCCCGTGCCTGATCAACAAAGCCTTGCGCCCCATCAAAGCCAACACAGCGACCCGCGCCCATATTTTTAACAGACAGCAATTCCTGCCCATTGTTACAGCAAATTTGGGCAACATCCTTGCCCATAATATCGAGGGCCATAAGTTGGGTAGTTTCAATATCATCAAGACAGGAATGCCCGGCGGTGGAAAAATTCTGGATAAGGCTTTCCTGGTTTTGCGAACGATGTATTGGTGCGGCCTCTTCCCAGGCTTCCCGATTTGCGGATGTTATATCTTTTGTTCTCATGGTTACCTCGGCAGGGATTGTTCAACCATAGCTGCCCAGTAACTGGCCCCGGTCGGTAAGATGGCATCATTGAAATCATACGCCGGGTGATGCAATTGAGCCGTATGGTCATCATCCCCTTGACCGATGAACAGATATGCCCCGGGTTTTTCTTCCAGCATGAAGGCAAAGTCCTCGCTACCCATGATAAAACCCGCATTCCTGTCAACGTTTTCTGCGCCAACCACACTACTCGCAACATTTGCGGCGATTTCTGTGTGATGAGGATCATTCACCATTACCGGATATCCATCTTCGTAATCTACGGTAATCTCGACATTGTGCGCTTTGGCGATACCGTCGCTGATATCAAACACACGTTTTTTGATCATGGC